>JAEDNZ010000209.1 GCA_016302215.1 Muribaculaceae bacterium | reverse complement strand
ATGCGCACGGCCGAGATGTCGGCAGTGGCGCGCGATGTCAGGCGTATTGACACGGTGCCGTCAGAGGCTACCTTCACCGACACATCGCAAAGGGTGGTCTGCGATGAGAACAGGTCGGCGCCATCACCGCCGGTGGCCTTGCTCAGCGTGGTGTAGTCCTTACTGTTGACGGTGAGAGTGGTAGAGCCGCTATAGCCATACTCTGAGCCCTTGACGCCCACCTTGAACCACGGGTATGACGACGAGCCTTCTTTAGCCTTGAACTGCACGCCCTTGGCCTCGTAGGCGCCGGTGGCCGGGTTGTAGGTCAGATACAGCGTGTTGTCGCCGCCGCCAAAGGCGCCGCGCAGATACACTGTGGTATCGACGAGGCGCACCGTGCGCACATACTTGCCGGCCGAGGCATCGTAGGTCTCTTTGACATAGACATCGTAGGTGCCCGGAGTCACGGCCGAGAGGTCGTGGCCGGCGCCGTTCTGGCGCTGCATCACGTATGGCTCGCCATTGATTTTCAGCGACTGATTATCCACGGTCTGCAGGCCGTAGTTGTCATAGCCCATCTGCACCTTAAAGATGTTGCCTTCCTTAAAGGTCAGGCCCTTGTATTCATACTCGCCGGTTGACGAGTTGTAGGTCATGAGGCGTGAGTTGTCATTGTCATTCCAAGAACCGCCCTCCTGCACTGAGCCCATCAGGCGCACTTTGTCATACTCCAGGCGGAATTGCTTGGTGCCGTCGAGAGCGATGGTGTAGATGGCGTTGGCGCGCAATGGCTCTGCCTCGGTGCCGGTCCAGAAGACATAGTATGCCTGGTCACCGTACTGAGCCTGCCATCCGCTATTGGGCCACACTTTAGGGCCGGGGGTAGATGACGCGGCATACCAAACACCATCAACGATAAATTTGTAACTACCATTAAAGAGTGCATTGTCAATCTTATAGGTGCTGACGCCATTAGCATCGCTGCCCGTAAAGGTCAGCTGCGGCTCATTTTTTTCGCTCCAGCCGTTGCCGTTGACATTGCCGCGCATAGTCACATTGTGTGAGTTGATTAGTATCTGGGGGTACACGCGGGCGCCATCGACTACGAGATATACCGTGGCATTGAAGTGTCCTTTATACTGCGGCTGCAGGTAGTTTTCGCCGGAGACATTGCCGCTGCATGACTGAGCATTGGCGTTGTCAATTTTTACCGTAGTGGCGGCGCTGGCGCCATCTACACCCCAGAGGGTGCCGTTATACCATACGCGGAACATATTGCCGTCAAACGACACATTGTTGAGCTTGTAGGTGTTGCCGGAGACGTATGTCATGGCCTTACCGGCCCAATCGTTGTCGCCCACGCCGGGGCCGGCGAGATTAACCTCAGGCACAAGAAGGCGTATGTGGCCGGTGCCGTTGAGTTCAATCTTGACTTGCACGTTGGCCACCTGCGTAGCTTCCGCGCTGCTACAGATGAAGTCGTAGCCGGAATACATATTAGGCTGAAGTGTATACCAACTACCGCCTAAGTCGAGAGGGCTATCTGTATTTTGGTCGCTGCTATACGAGCCCCAATAGTTGCCATCAATATATGGCTTGAAAGCGCTGCGCAACGCCACACCGGAGACTTGATAGGTGCTGATGCCATTAGCATCGCTGCCCACAAAGGTCAGCTGCGGAGCTGTGTTGGTATTCCAACCGTTGCCATCTCCCGGCAGCTTCACATTGTGTGAGTTGATTAGTATCTGGGGGTACACGCTGTTGCCATTGACTACGAGATATACCGTGGCATTGAAGTGTCCTTTATACTGCGGCTGCAGGTAGTTTTCGCCGGAGACATTGCCGCTGCATGACTGAGCATTGGCGTTGTCAATTTTTACCGTAGTGGCGGCGCTGGCGCCATCTACACCCCAGAGGGTGCCGTTATACCATACGCGGAACATATTGCCGTCAAACGACACATTGTCGAGCTTGTAGGTGTTGCCGGAGACGTATGTCATTGGCCTGCCGGCCCAATCGTTGTTGCCCACGCCGGGGCCGGCGAGCCTAACCTCCGGGGCGAGAAGCGTAATGTTAGCGGAGCCATCTTTTGTCATCTTCACTTGCACGGTGGCCACCTGCGGGGCATCATTGCTACCACAGGTAAAGTCATAGCCTGTGGGCCTATTTGGGCAAAGCCAATAATCGCCTTCGCCTATTGCGCGAGGTGTAACCGTTGATTGATTTTCGCTATAAGAACCCCAGTAGCTGCCATCAATATATGGCTTGAAACCGCCGCGCAGCACCACACCGGAGACTTGATAGGTGCTGACACCGCTGTCATCGCTGCCCATAAAGGTCATCTGCGGAGCTGTGTTGGTATCCCAATTGTTGCCAACACCCGGCAGCTTCACATTGTGTGAGTTGATTATAATCTGAGGATATACCTGGTCGCCATCTACCACGAGATATACGGTGGCATTGAAATTACCCTTGTATTGCGGCTGGAGGGTGTTGTTGCCCTGAGCATCAGTGCCCTTACATACCTGCGCAAAGCCATTGTTGATAGTGACGGTAGTGGGGGCATTGGCGCCTTCGACGCCCCAATTGGTGTCATTATACCGGATGCGGAAGATGTTTCCGTCAAAGGCCACATCGTTGAGCTTGAAGGTATTGCCATCGATGTAATTCATAGAGCGGCCTGCCCAACCGTTGTCGCCGACGCCGGGGCCGTTAAGCTTGACCTCGGGAGCGAGGAGTGTAATGTAAGCGGAGCCATCTTTTTGCATCTTCACTTGCAAGGTGGCCACCTGCGGGGCAGTACCGCCACAGGTGAAGTCATATCCCGGGTCTCTA
>JAEDNZ010000030.1 GCA_016302215.1 Muribaculaceae bacterium | reverse complement strand
ATGCCGGGCTCACATGGCCTTGAGGTTGGCGAAGAACTCTTCGCGCAGACGCACGTCATCGCTAAACACGCCGGCATAATCTACCGTCGTCGTTGACGAATCCTGCTTTTCCACCCCTCGCATCTTCATACACAGATGCTCGCCATTGCATATCACTATCACGCCTTTGGCTCCTACTACATTCATGACTTCCGAGCATATCTGACCCGTCAGGCGCTCTTGCACTTGCAGCCGCCGGGCAAAGACATTGACTATACGGGCCAACTTGCTCAGCCCTACTATCTTACCATCGGGGATATAGCCGATTGATACCCTCCCGAAGAAAGGTAAAATGTGATGCTCACACATTGAGTAAAACTCTATGTCCTTGACTATTATCATGCGCGAGCCATCATGCTCAAAGAGCGCTTGCTTCATGATTTGAGTGGCATCAGCGCGATACCCTGACGTCAGGTAATACAATGCCTTGGCGGCGCGTATGGGTGTCTTGGCAAGCCCCTCGCGCTCCACATCTTCGCCCACGAGTCGCAATATCTCGCGATAATGCTCGGCTATGGCTTCTATGCGTTGGTTGTCGGTCATGAGTGTCACTTTTGGGTAGGTGTCTTAGTCTGTGGCGTTGATGCGATCGCGCACTATGCGCAGCGATGAGGCCGCAGCGGGGATGGCGGCGCGTATCTCTGACATCACATGCTCTGCCTCGGCGCGTGTGCGGAAGTCGCCTACCTTCACGCGCCAATATGGCGAATTGAAGACGACATACACACGATGCTGCGGAAAGCGTGCCTGCACCTGCGACTTCCTCACCTGCGCCGCATTCTTGGCCGTGCGCACATTATTATCATCAAACACCATGATACGATAGCCCGAACGGGCGGCGCGTGTAGGCTTAGCCACATCGGTCGTGGGCTCCACATCTGATGCCTCGCCCTGCGGCTCTGCCACAAGGCGAGCGTTAAGCGCTGCCGGCTGCTCTATGGTGATTGTGCCGGCGGCATTGATGCTATCTACTATCGTATTTTGTGCCGACAGCAGCGCCATAGGCATTGCTATCAACGATAATAATATGATGTGTCGCTTCATACTCCTTCTTAATAAAGTATATTTATAAAACAAATCTTGCATCGGGGCGCTCAGCAGTGAGAGCCACTATGTAGCGCCCGATGCAAGATGTGTAGTGTGTGAGTTATTGTCAAGCTTTATGAGACTTTATCAAAAGGCCTTGACAATGCCCATAAAGTCGGCACACTTGAGCGAGGCGCCGCCGATAAGGCCACCATCAACGTCGGGCTTTGCGAAGAGCTCGGCGGCATTGCTGGGCTTGCAGCTGCCACCATAGAGGATAGAGGTGTTGTCGGCTACTTCTTTGCCATACTTCTCGGCGATGACGGCGCGGATGTGGGCGTGCATATCTTCTGCCTGGTCAGCGGTGGCTGTCTTGCCGGTGCCGATGGCCCATACAGGCTCGTAGGCGAGAATGATTTTGCCAAAGTCCTCGGCTGAGAGATTGAAGAGGCCATCTACGATTTGACCTTTGACCACGTCATTGTATGTGCCATTCTCACGCTCTTCGAGCACCTCACCGATGCAGAAGATGGGGGTAAGACCGTTGGCCAGCGCCAGCGCTACTTTCTCGCGCAGCGTCTCTGCAGTCTCGCCGTAATACTGACGGCGCTCTGAGTGACCGAGGATCACATAGGTGGCACCCGTTGAGGCTACCATAGCGGCTGACACCTCACCGGTGTATGCACCTGACTTATGGTCTGCGCAATTCTCAGCACCGAGGCCGAGTTTGTTTTGGTCTATGACAGATGCTATGCTTGCGAGGTGGGTAAAAGGAGCGCAAACGATTACATCGCAGTTGGCTTTGAAGCCGGCGAGAGCTTCATTTACTTCCTTGGCGAGAGCCACGCCTTCGGCAACGGTGGTATTCATCTTCCAGTTACCGGCAACGATATTCTTTCTCATTGTGATAGTATATATATGTATTAGTTGTGTTGTTTATGAATTCCGGTGCAAATTTAGCAATTTTTCGGGGAATTACCACGACCTATAAGGCTAATTATTCGTGGCGACAGCCCTAAAAGGGCAATTATAATCATTCCGGCGAGATATAATAGCATAAGACGCCGGTTAGCAGCCCCATCATCGATAGCGGTAACGGCATCAAGAGCACTCTCCGAGCCGCTGTCGGTGAGGTCAATATCAAACCACCCGAGATTATATTTCCACTTTATCACGCCTTGCGACAGCATCAGCAATGCCGCATCGCCGCGCGCCACCTGCTTGATCGATGTGTCCTCAGCCTCATACACCTCAAAGGCCGGACGCACTATCGACAGCCAATCATCGCGCCGACTGTCATCAGCGCCTATTATCCCTACAAAACGGCAATCATGAGCCTCGGCGTATGATGCCAACTCGTTGACAAATCGGCTGCGCGTCAGATATTCTATATCCGGCTCGTTGATGAGCAACAGCAGCATATCGCCCTCGCTGTCGCCCAGCACATAATCCGTGACATCTTCATCGCCATCATAGATTGTCAGATAAGCGTCATCATCACCGGCAACTCCATCGCCGGCGGACGGCGCTACCGGGCCCACATAGGTCCATGTGCTGTCGGGCAGGCTATTGAGGCTGAAGGTGCGTGTCTCTCCGGCTTTTTCATATACATACTCCGGCGCGGCGCCGCTGCCTTGGCCGGCGGCGTTCAGCACCGTGCCCACCTTGTATGGTCTGAAATCAACCAAGGGCTGAAAGTTATAGCCGAAGAATGACAATGCCAGCGGATAGGCCACCGTAAGTATTATGGCCAGCCACTGTATGCCGGGGTGATATATTGTTGGCAGGCAACGATTGCGCATCAGCAGCCACACTATAGCCGCAGTCACCACTATATTTTTCAGCAGCGTGGCCTCATTTGAGATGACCCACATCTCGCCAAAGCAGCCGCAATCGGCCACCGGCGACGCTATCGCTATATAACACGACAGCGGCAGCAGGAATGTCATCATCGCGGCGGCCATAACTACGGCAGCACGGCGCAGACAGCCCGTCAGCACCATGATGCCCACCACAAACTCCAGCGCGGCAAGCCCCACGGCGCCTATCAGTATTATCTCACGAGCCACATCGAAATGCCACGCGCTCAGGTACTCACCTATCTTATACACGCTGCCGTATGGGTCAATAGCCTTTGACCACCCTGACAGCACAAACGTGCCGCCCGCCACGAGGCGACACAGCGCCACCGTCAGCCGTATGATACTATTGCGCGCCGTCTCTTTCACGCCTCTTCGGTGAGCTTGATTATCGCAAAGATAGCATAGTTGAGCATATCCTGATAATTAGCATCAATGCCTTCCGACACTATCGTGCAGCCGTGGTTATCCTCTATCTCTTTTGTGCGCTGTATCTTGGTCAAAATCAGGTCAGTGTATGACAGCACTCGCATTGAGCGCCACGCCTCGCCATAGTCCTGGTTTTTGCGCATCATCAAGGCCTTTGTCTGCGAGGCATAATCGTCATATAGCGCCAGCGCCTCTTCGTTGGTGATATCTTTGCCGTCAGAGTATCCCTTGCTCAGCTGTATCAATCCTATTATCGAATAGTTAACGATGCCGATAAATTCGGGCAAGATGCCCTCGCCCACCGCCGTGTGTCCGCCGGCCACCTCGAGCGTGCGAATGCGCTTGGCTTTGATAAAGAGCTGGTCAGTCAATGCCGCCGGACGCAAGATGCGCCATGACGGGCCATAGTCTTTGAGCTTATCGGCAAACACGGCGCGGCAGCGTGCCAGCGCGCTGTCAAATTGTGCATTTGTATCAGCCATTGCTTTTACTTTGATTTCGTTATGCCTTTTGTAATATAACGCGCAGCAGCCTCACGCCGGCCGGAAACATTATTCCGCCATCTGCGAGGCTGCTGCCTTCATTTATTGGAGTGATTTCTCACGAATAGTCCGCGATGGTTACTTGCCCATACGGTTCTTCACATCTTGCAATTTAGCCTCATCGTTGAGGTTGTAGTAAGCATTCTCAAGATAGCGCAGCGCATCATAATTGTCAGGATTTACTGATGCTGCACGCTCAAGATACTCAGCTGCCTCGATGAAGAGAGGTTTGATCTTCTCCTCGCTGTATTTAGCCATCTCGGCGGGTGAGGTCGGGGCGGCATCGCTCACGCGGTAAGCTTCTTCGCAAAGCTCGCGGCCGTAGTTATACAGCGCCTGGTCGCTTTCGGGGTTTAGCTCGATAGCCTTGCGGAAATCGGCCTTTGCCTCTTCATATTTCTTGGTTTGGTCATAGAGCACGCCGCGCACCACATAATACTGTGCGTTGGAGGGGTCAATGTTAATGGCTTCATTGATGAGACCGAAGCATTTGTCAAAATCCTCTTTCTGCAGATAGTAGTTGATAACCTGGCCTATGTACTGCGGGTCTTCCTTGCCATAGAGGGGGAGAGCCTCCTGGGCGTATGCCAGCACTGCCTCGTTATTCTTAGCTGTCGAAGCCACCGCGATAGCATAGTCAAAGAGCTGCTTCTTGTTGTAACCCATAGCTTTAGCCTTGTCAAAAGCTTGCAGCGCAAGGTCGAGGCGGTCTGACTGCCATGCGGCAAGAGCCTGGTTAAAGCGTATCTCAGCCATAATTGTGTCAGGCTGCGCTGTCACCTTACCGGCGAAGGCAGGATTTTGAGGCAGTGTCACAAAGATTTCCCAGGCATCGTATGCGCCCTGATATTCTTTGATACCCCACGCCTTCAGCGCAATGTTATTGAAGTCGATATAGTGACCGGCAATCACGCTCACGATGTCTTTTGAATACTTGGTCTTCACCTTGCCCTTCTCATTTACCACGGTGTCCAGGGGGAGGGCTTTCATAAAGTGATTGTAGCCGGCCAGGAGGTCTTGCAGCATCACCTGCTCGCCGTTCTCAGGCAGCTTGTTGAACTGCTGGAGACCCAACAGATGGTCATACTCTGAAAAGGCGGCCTTGCCCGGAACGAAATATGTCTGTGCAAGGTCCTTGGTCTCTGCGTCAGAAAACGCGGGGGTGACAGCCTTCAGCACCTCTTGATAGGGGGCGCCGGCTTTCATCGCGCGCTCTGCGTCTTTTACCACGTTAAGTTGTGCCATCATGCCGATTGACGACAGTAGGCAAAGGCTTAATACCGGGAGTTTTTTCATGACTATAGTATTTTATGGAGATGTATTGATTTATTTTTTTGCTGTCATTATGATATTTAGCATGATATTTAGCGGCTTATTCCTCCGTGATGTTATCGTCAGTGGGCACTGACATATCAGCGTCCGTCAAGCCGGGCAGAGCCTCGCCCTCGACCACACGCTCCGTCTCTATTTCCGGGTCAGTAGGCACGCAGCACACTGATGCTATCACATCGCCGCGCTTGTCAAGGTTGATGAGGCGCACGCCCTGTGTTGCACGGCCACACACGCGCACATCGCTGACACGGATGCGCAGGGTGATGCCCGAGCGGTTGATAATCACAAGGTCGTTATCGTCATTGACACTTTCAAAGGCCACGAGCGAGCCGGTCTTCTCTGTCACATTGATAGTCTTGACGCCCTTGCCGCCTCGGTTGGTAATGCGATATTCGCCCAGTGGCGAGCGCTTGCCGAAGCCGTTCTGCGACACTACCATCACATTGTTGGCGCTGTCGCTCGTCATAGCTATCATGCCTACCACCTCATCATCGCCGCCGTCAAGCATCATGCCGCGCACACCGGTGCTGACGCGTCCCATGGCGCGGATTTTTGACTCGTTGAAGCGGATGGCGCGACCATTGCGATTGGCCATCAATATCTCGCTGTTGCCATCGGTGAGCTCTACGCCGATGAGGCTGTCGCCCTCACGCATCACTATAGCCTTCTTACCTTTGACCATAATGCGGGCATACTCGCTCAGCGATGTCTTCTTCACCAAGCCATTGCGAGTTGCGAATACCAGGTAGTGTGTCGAGGTAAAGGCCTCATCGCCGAGCTGCTTGCATGCTATGTATGCGCGCACTTTGTCGCCGGCCTCAATGCTCAGCAGGTTCTGCAGCGCGCGGCCCTTGCTGTTCTTGGCGCCCTCAGGCAGCTCATATACCTTGAGCTTATACACCAGGCCCTTATCCGTGAAGAAGAGCATAGTGCAGTGCATTGACGCCGTGTAGATGTGCTCTATGAAGTCGGTGTCGCGTGTATCGCTGCCTTTAGCGCCTACGCCGCCACGGTTTTGAGCGCGAAATTCGCTCAGCGGAGTGCGCTTGATATATCCCAGGTGCGAGATGGTGATAATCATATCGTCATCAGCATAGAAGTCCTCGGCATTGAAGTCGCCGGCGGTGTAGTCAATATCGGTGCGGCGCTCATCGCCATACTTGTCGCGTATCTCCTCCAGCTCCTCGCGTATCACCTTACGACACTCGGCCGGGTCGCTCAGTATCAGCTGTAGCTCGGCTATCAGCTCCTCGAGCTTGCGATAGTCATCTTCGAGCTTGCTCTGCTCCATATGAGCCAGGCTGCGCAGCTTCATCTCCACGATGGCCTGGGTCTGTGCCTCGCTCAAGCCGAAGCGCTCAGAGAGGCGGCGGCGCGCATCTTCGGCATCGTCTGATGCTCTGATGATAGCGATGACCTCGTCGATGTGCTGGCTGGCAAGGATCAAGCCCTCAAGGATATGTGCACGCTTTTGTGCCTTCTCAAGCTCATATTTGGTGCGGCGTATCACCACATCGTGGCGGTGGTCCACAAACGCCTTGACGATTTGCTTAAGATTGAGCGTCTGCGGGCGGCCATCAACCAGCGCCACATTGTTGATGCTGAATGAGGCCTGCATCTGCGTCATCTTGTACAGCTTGTTGAGCACCACATTGGCGTTGGCGTCTTGACGCAGCTTTATCACGATGCGCATACCGCTGATATCCGACTCATCGTTGATGTCGGCGATGTCATCGAGCTTCTTCTCATTGACCAGGTCGGCTATATATTTAATGAGTTCGGCGCGGTTGACACCGTAGGGTATCTCTTTTACCACGATCTGGTCTCTGTTGTCCTCGGTCTCTATCTCGGCCTTGGCGCGCACCACCACGCGGCCGCGACCCGTCTCGTAGGCCTCGCGCACGCCGGCGTAGCCATAGATAGTGCCGCCGGTAGGGAAATCCGGAGCCGTGATATAGTGCATCAGCTCATCGATAGTGATGTCGGGGTTCTCAAGCAGCGCTATACAGCCGTTGATTGACTCGGTGAGGTTGTGTGGCGCCATATTCGTTGCCATACCCACGGCGATACCAGAGGCGCCATTGACAAGGAGGTTAGGAATGCGCGTGGGCAGTACCAAAGGCTCCTTGCGCGTATTGTCATAGTTTGGCTGAAACTCCACGGTGTCGCTGTCGATGTCGCGCAGCATCTCCTCGCCTAAGCGCGCCAGGCGCACCTCGGTATAACGCATAGCCGCTGGTCCATCGCCGTCGATAGAGCCGAAGTTGCCGTGGCCGTCAACGAGGGTGTAGCGCAGAGACCAATCCTGAGCCATACGCACCACCGTGTTGTATATTGATGAGTCGCCATGGGGGTGATAGTTACCCATCACCTCGCCCACAACCTTGGCTGATTTCTTGAACGGCTTGTTGGAGTTATTGCCCATCTCGTTCATGCCATACAGTGCACGACGATGCACCGGCTTCAAGCCATCACGCACATCAGGCAGCGCGCGCGACACAATGACCGACATCGAATAGTCGATGTAGGCCGTCTTCATCTCATTCTCAATGTTAATCTTAAAAATACGATCCTCTTCGAGCATATATTATTTCTTGTTTATTTCTATGTCTTTGACCCCGGCGGCGGGCACTGTATCCCACGGGGCAAATATCAAGCAAAGTTAAGCATTTTTTTTGAGAGAACCACTATTTCCATGCCCATAAACGCCGTTTTTTGGTTAATTTAATACACCTCAACTATTAAAAAGATATTTCTTCGGCCCATATTAGCATTTTTTTGGATTTATCTTTACCCCACTATTTTGTCATTTACAAATAAATCACTAACTTTGCAGTCGATTTTCCAACAATCTAAATCATTTTTATTAACACAAATCAAAATCCATGCAGTACGAAACCGTTTTCATTTTAACTCCCGTTTTGTCTGATGAACAGATGAAGGAAGCGGTCGCCAAGTTCAGCAAGGTGCTCACCGACAACGGCGCATCTATCGTGAACACTGAGGAATGGGGCCTGCGCAAGCTCGCTTATCCCATCCAAAAAAAGTCAACCGGCTTCTACACACTCATCGAGTTTGAAGGTGAGACCACCCTCGTCAAAAAGCTCGAGACAGCTTTCCGCCGCGACGAGCGTGTACTTCGTTTCCTCGTTTTCCGTCAGGACAAGTACGCCGCTGAGTACGCCGCTAAGCGTCGCAGCCTCAAAGGCAACAAACAAGAAGTAGCAACCACTGAAGCTAAGGAGGACTAAATCATGGCAAACGCTCAATCTGAAATCCGCTACCTGACTCCCATGTCAGTAGATGTTAAGAAGAAAAAATACTGCCGTTTCAAACGCAGCGGTATCAAGTACATCGACTACAAAGACCCCGAATTCCTCAAGAAGTTCCTCAACGAGCAAGGCAAAATCCTGCCCCGTCGCATCACCGGCACTTCGCTGAAATTCCAACGCCGCGTAGCCCAGGCCGTTAAGCGTGCTCGTCACCTCGCCCTCCTGCCCTACGTCACCGACCTCATGAAATAACCCTTAAAGCCAAAGGAATAATATGAAAATCATTCTCAAAGAAGACGTTCACGGCCTTGGATACAAGGACGACGTCGTAGAAGTGAAAGATGGTTATGGCCGTAACTTCCTTATCCCCACAGGTAAGGCTGTCGTTGCCACACCTTCGGCTCTTAAGATGCTCGCTGAAAACCAGCGCCAGCGCGCTCACAAGCTCGCTCAAATCAAAGCCGAGGCCGAGGCTGCTGCCGCTGCCCTCGAAGGCGTTGCGCTCACTATCGGTGCTAAGACAAGCTCTACCGGCACTATATTCGGTAGCGTCAACAGCATACAGATCGCTGAGGCTCTCGAGAAGCTCGGCCACAACGTTGACCGCAAGCTCATCTTCATCAAAGAAGCTATCAAAGAAGTCGGCAAATACTCTGCTACCATCCGTTTCCACAAGGAGGTATCAGTAGAAATACCCTTCGAGGTTGTTGCTGAATAAGATTTAGCAGAAATACCTAAAAAACATCAGTGTCGGGAAGTGTGTTTCAAACACCTTCCCGACACTCTTTTTATCGTCATCGTCACTCCTCCGGCTTCGTGGCAGAGGAGTGCTCGGGGATTAGTGACTGCACTCTACCCGGTGCAGCACCCTACCCTCATAATTCACCATATACAACGTCAGATTAGACTTCGAGGCCGACAGCACCGAGAAGCCCTCGTCGCCGTTGCAGTATTGCGTGCCCTCGACTGTGGCCACCTTTTTGCGCGACAATGATGCTGCACTATTGACCACGCAATCCACGCCAAGCTCGGCATTATTGATATGCTGGAAATTATGTATATGACCGCAGACATACATATCTACGCCGCCACAGCGCTTAATCATCGCGCCTACTCGCCGCTGCATGTCTGCGCGCTCACTGCTGTCCTTGGGCGTATCGGCATAGATCGGGTGGTGACCCACCACCACCATCCAGTCAGCCCCCTGGCGGTCACGCAGCTCGCCTTCGAGCCACTGCATCTCAGCCTCCAAGTCTTGCCGGCCAGCATCGGGATAGGTCTCGCTATTGGCTCTGTATTTATCAATGAGCGGAGTGGTATCAATAAACACCACCTTGACCGTAACATCGCCCTCGGTGAAGAGCTTTGAATAATAGCGTCCCGGCATCTGCCACCGCCGGCTCACCTTGCCATAGTCAAGCACCGCCTGCGTATTGCCGCGATACTCGTGATTGCCGAGCACCGGGTGCCATGGTATCATCAGCGCCGGGGGCGTATATATCAGCTCATAATTAGTGAGCCACAGCGGGTCAGCCGTCGAGGCCACACCGTCAAAGTGGTGCACATCGCCCAGCGCAAGCACAGCCTGCACATCTACGCTGTCAGCCACCTCTCCCATCATCTCAGCCATTGGCTTCTGACGATAATAGCCGTTGCGACCCAGGTCGTTACACAATATGAGGTTCACATTGCCCTCATGCTCTATCACATCGGCTCCGCGAGCCCACATATCGATGGGTAGCAGCGCCATTGCAAGCGCTGCTACCATCATCAACGGTTTTCTTAATCGTATCATTAGTTGCGTAATTTATTATCTTTCATTGCTTACATACCGGCTGCACCGAAGTATCCTGCAAGCGCCGGTGAGGCGTAGCTCACACCATTGAGCACCATGCCGCCGGCAAAATAGGGCGTAAACGGAGCCACCATCAGAGCGCCTGTCAGCGCCGGCGAGCCGCTGAGCAGATGGAAATTCCAGCCCTCGTCATAGCGATACTCGGTCAGCGCCACGCCATTGATGTCATAGTTGACAAACAGCGGGTTTATCAAATTGTCTGCCGTAGATATCAGGCTGTGGGCATCGACAGCCGGATTGTAGCTCTTATGTGCATAGTTATAGCCCTCGTAGGCATACGCCACATTGCTCTCCTCGGGATACACCACCGTGCTGCGCTGCGACCCTGAGGCATAGCAGTTGTAGTCGATGATTGACTTATCGTCATAGCCGCCATCAGGCACATTCGGCGTCTTGTATGATGGTGTCATTGCCCTGAATTTGCAGTTGACCATCAAGTTGTTGACAACATTGGCGAGGCAGTTTTTCTCCACATACACACAGCCGCCCTTCTCGCCGTCGCGGCGCCAGCCGGCATTGATGATTGTGTTGTTGTAAGCGTTGACCTTGGCCTGTCCGCGAGTCTCGCTTTGGCCTGACGATGACAGCTTCAAGCCGTTGGTGTTAGGGCTGAACATTATATTGCCGGCAACATCAGCCACCACGCCGGCCTTGACGTTGACAGCCTCGCCGCCGCTGTAGCCATTGGCAGCAAACACATTGTTTGTGATTATGGCACTGCCACCCATCAGGTATATACCATCACTCCAGCCATTACGCAGCACCGAATTGGTGATTACATATTTGCCACCAATATTGTTAGTCGTAATCTGAGGATATGCATCATCGCCGGCAGTATAATATCCGGCTGTGGCCGACGGCGACCCCTCTATGACTTGAGCGCCGGTATATTCTATCACCGTGTGGTCAATGACCATCTCAGCGCAGGTCTCCGTGGCTACGATGCCGCCCCACAAGCCTTTCAGGGCGTTCTCGGCTGTGCGCTTGCCCTCTTCTACCGAGAAGAGTATCGGCGCCTCAGCGCTACCCTGGCAGTAGAGCGAGCCTTTTACCAGCACCTCCACCGGCACATGGTTGACACCTACGCCCGCCGTGCTGACTATCACTTTCACGCCCGGCTCTATCGTCAGCGTCTTGCCTTCGGGCACCACTAAGTGGCGGTCAAGGGTGATTTCAGTACCTGCCGCCCATACGCCGCTCACGCGCATCTCCGTGTCGGCAAGCTCGGTCTCGGCTGTGGGCTGCTCCGGTGTTGGCTCCGGTGTTGGGTCCGGCTCATCGCCAGGATTGTCATCGCTACATGAGCCGCACACTATCACGGCGGCCATCGCAAGGGCGCTGACTGCATTGCGCCAAATAGTCATCTTCTTTGCAATCTTGTCGTTGTTCATTGTAATGTAATTTAGTGAATAGATAATTATCGTTTGTTAAAGTATATGTTCTTACAGTTTAAATCTCAGGCCCACCTGTATCGTCTGACCATATCGCTCCTTGCGCTCCACCAGGTCGCCGCCCGAGGTGCGCTCGGCATCAACCACCGCATCTGTATGCTCGCCCTTGTGGATATATCTCACCAAAGGCAGGTTCAGCAGATTGGTAGCTTTGAGAAACACTGACAGACCACAGCGCCATGTCTTTTCAGCCGACAGCTCCAGGCGCACATAATCGTTCTCCCAGATGTCATTGTCGAGCCAATTGGAGATTTCGCAGAGGCGCTTGCCAATATAGCTCGTTGTCAGCTGCGCCTCCCACTGATTGCGGGTATCTTTGTAGAGCAGCGACAGGTTGGCCACATGAGCCGCCTGCCCGGCAAGCGGACGGGTCTGCTTCACCACCACTATGTCGTTGCCTTGCATTGACCGCTTGTCAGTGGTTATCGCCGAGTGGGTATAGGTGTAGTTAGCTTTTATTCCGAAGCGGTTAAAGTATTTCAGCACATCTATCTCAAGACCCATATTCGTGGCATTGCCCAGGTTGAGAGGCATATAATACGAGTCCTGACCCTCGGTGATGAGACCGTATTCTATCGGGTTCTGCAGATGCTTGAAGAAGGCGCCGGCCATGATCTGCTCTGATGGTGAGGGGAAATACTCCCATCGCAGATCCACATTGTCAGCTATAGTATGCTCCAGCGACGGATTGCCACGCTCCTTATACTCCTCGGTGATGATGCTGTATGGCACTATCTCGAAAAAGCCCGGACGGTTGATGGCGCGGTAGTATGACAGCTTCATATTCATATCTTCTCTGATAGCATACTTCACATGTGCATCGGGCAGCCAGTCGGTATAGCTCTGGTAGCCCTCGGGGTCAACCTCGCGAGGGAATTTCAGCGTATAGCCTTGATTGGTGTGCTCGGCGCGCAATCCCGCGATAAACTCAAACTTACCCACCGACATTTTGGCCGACACATAGCCGGCGCCGATGCGCTCTATGGCGTCATAGTTCAGCGGGTCGCCCACATTGCCGTATTCGCGCGGCACTATATCTATTTGGTCAAAGTTTGTCCAGTCCTCGCCATACACCAGAGGGTGCTCTATGCCCGTGGCTGAGTCAAAGGTGTATTCGTTGAAAAAACTGTTGCGGCGCTTGTCTCTGTACATGCCGCCGAGACTAAACTCATACTCTTTTTCGCCGCTCTTCAGCAGGTAGCAGGCCTGTGCATACCCTGACCAGTCTCTATCTGAATTATGCTCCCAGCGTCGCACTGCCGACGTAGAGGTAGCGATATGCATTCCCTGCAAATATATCTCGGCATTGTCAGGCGTCTCATTTGTGGCGCGTGAGTAGGCCCCGGTCCATGTCAGCGTCAGCGCTTGGTTTGCGAGCAGACTGTGACGGCCGCTGAGCGTACTGTTGAATATACCCTGCACATTATGCCGCAGGCGCACTGACTCGGTGTTGTCATTCACTGACACGCGCGTCTGCGTGTCTCTCACATCGAGATAACCATTATACCAGCACACCTCATTGGCGCCGTTGATGTCATAATCTAATTTGGCATGCGCTGACAGCCTCTGCCGCGCATCGTTGTATGTGCGATACTCCACACCATTCTGTGCATACGACGACCGATAATACCAATCGCTGTTCTTGCCTCGATGCATATTCTGAAAGTCTATTGACGCCACCACACCCAGCTTGCGCCCAAAAAACCTATCGCCATAAGTGGCGCCAGCAAGCAAGTCGGGCAGTGGCCGATGTGAGTTCACTCGCAAGTTCTTATTCGTAAAGTCGGC
This sequence comes from Muribaculaceae bacterium, assembly GCA_016302215.1. Lineage (GTDB taxonomy): Bacteria > Bacteroidota > Bacteroidia > Bacteroidales > Muribaculaceae > CAG-873. The sequence goes on along the minus strand of JAEDNZ010000030.1, from coordinate 964 downwards.
GACCGTAACTCCATAATCGCCGCTGACACCCTTTATCTCGTTGGGCGACTGTGTGGCGATGCTCCGGTGGTCAAAACTCAAAAAGTCTCGGTCAAAAAACAGCGCATTATAACCCGTAGATAAGTGCACCGACAGCAACCGCCTATCCGGCGCATCTTTCATCACCAGGTTGATAGCGCCGCCTATGCCGTCGCCCTCAAGATTGGCCGTCGGAGACTTATACACCTCAAGCCGCTCAAGGATATCGGAGGGAAACAAGTCAAGCGGCACAAAGCGGTTCTTATTGTCAGGGCTCGGTATCTTGATGCCATTCACCAACGTATAGTTATAGCGCTTATCCATACCGCGCAGCAGCGCGTATGACCCTTCGCCCGACGAATTGCGCTCTATTGACACACCCGACATCCGTTGCAACATATTGCCCACGGTCACATCAGGCGACAGCTCCATGGCCCGGCCGCTGAGCACATTCACCACATTCATCGACCGCCGCTCTATCAGGCGCGCCGTGTTGTCCGAGCTGCCGCTCCTTTGGCCCTTGACCACCACCTCTTGCAAGCCCGTTGCTGACTCGCTCATAGTGATGACCACCGGCGTTTGCCCGTCGGCCTTCACGCGTGCCTCGGCAAAACCCACATACCGGCATATCAACGTAGCAGCTCCGTCGCCGCCATCGGTCTTGATTGTAAACGACCCGTCGAGACCCGTCACGGCGCCCACACCGCTCGTGCCTTCTATCGTCACGCTCGCGCCGATGAGGCTCTCACCCGTAGAGCCATCATACACTACTCCCTTTATCACGGCTGCCGTCATTGTCACCTGTGTTATTACCCACAGCAGCAGCACCATCACAATCCTCTTTGACATAATATAATCAATCTTGTATAAAATTTCGCTGCAAAGATATCCACATAATATTACGAGAATAATTCAAAATCATTAAAAAAATATTACACCCCACCCT
>JAEDNZ010000029.1 GCA_016302215.1 Muribaculaceae bacterium | reverse complement strand
GGGCGCGGCATTATCAGTGGCTGCATCGGCGGGCGTGGGCGCAGGCGTGGTGGGGCGGTGGATAAAGCGGCAGCCGCCGCGATGCGGGGCATCGTGGCGGCTGCGGTATGTGTGTGGGTGATGGGTTACTTGCGGCGGCGGACAGAGCGGGTGGCGTTGGAGGATGTGTTGTTTTTGGTCTCCTTTGGTTTCTTGGCCTTAGCTTTGGTTGAGCGCTTTGTGGAGCGTTTGGCACTCTTTGTCTCCTTGGCCTTGGCCTTGTCGTCGGCAGCTACGGCGGTGGTGTCGCCGGCGGCAGCGCGCTCAGCGGCTTCACGGGCGGCAATTACTTCTTCGCGCGAGGGTGTCCAGAGTTTTTTCTCGAAGTTGTCAAGACGAGCCTGAATGCTGTCTTGTGCTTTCTTGCGGTCTTCGGTGTCGGGGTACATCTGAACCATGGACTTGTTTTTGAGATTGCGAGTCTTGTAGATTTCGCCCTCATACATGTTGAGGTTGAAGAAGTCGTCGTATGTGCAGGTGGGGAGATTATTGTCGTCGTTGACGAAAATCTGCTGAGCAGCGAGGTAAGGTCTGAGGTCAGAGAATTTAATCCAGAACATAGGATATCTTATGGCCTCTCCGCCGAAGTCGCCGGAACGGTGGAGCACGGGGCAGATTGCATCGACACGGGGGCGCAGGCGGTTGTTGCGGGTGTCAAAAGTCCATGTCTCGATGACGTAGTAAGATAGGACTTCATTAGCGGGGACGTCAGCCTCGTCGATGTTGAATTTGGGATTTTTCTCAGTGGAGCCTTTGGCGTCAGAGTATAGGATATGAAATCTGTCGAGGACGTCGCGCACCTTTACTCTGTATTTGTCAGAGAATATCTCACGGCCATCGAGGTACTCGTAAGCGGCGAGCTGATTTGCTGCGAGTAGCCTCATGATGATGCGGAAGAGGTTTTCCTGGCCGTCGATAGGCTCTTCGGGGAAGTATAGAGCGGCGTTTCGGTCCTTCTCGAGGTCAATCTGGCGATAAATGACGCGCATCCACTGCATATCGGCGTCAGAGAGCGAAGACTCCGCCGAGAAGAAAGATTGCATACGGTCAGTGACCTGAGGGCCAGCGGCTGCATCGCGGGCCTTGTCGGCGGCTCGGCGACGCACCACCGATGACGAGGAAGAGGAAGCGCCCTCGTCTTGGGCCACTACTGACAGAGAGATGCTGAAGAGAGTCAGAACTGCTATTGCGAGTCGTAACATTGATTTATCGTTGAGAAAAATGAATATGATAGTTGTAGTGAGAATTATAACTGTAAAGGTGTCATCCAACAATGACCTCCATGGGGGATAGGTCGCGAGTGATGCCGTCTGGGCCAACAGCTTTGATGCGCGAGATGTAGAAACGCTTTCCTCGCTGGAGGCGCTGGAATGACTGTTTCTGCCTTGCGGAGAAGTTAGCGCCATCGCTGACTTCGGGTATAGCGTTGCCCATAGAGTCAAAGAATACTGTCTCGAAGCTGAGGACCTTGAATGGAGTGTCAAGGAGGCCATCATCGATGGCAGCCTGGAGGCCTGTGGCTGCGAGGAGTAGGCCTTTGGAGAAGGGCTTGGAGCCTTTGTAGTGGTCGATGTTGCCCTTGCTGTCGGTGAAAGCGATGAAGGCTGTAGGGTCAGGCAACTTGCGGACGCGGAAGGTGGTAGCAGCCACCTGAGTGGAGCGGCCGTCCATCATAGCGGTGACTGTGACTACGGCATCTTGTCCGACGGTGGTGGGGCGCGCCACCCAGTGGTCGCCGCTGCGGGTGAGTGAGCCATTAGACATCGATGCCGATATATCTGCCATTGCGACGCCCGGCACTGAGATGCTGATGGGGTTGTCGATGCCTCCGTAGAGCACGTTCATCATAGTTGCTGAGACGGTGGCCATAGGCTCGATGACGGTGTAAGAAGATGCGAATGGGTGGCGTGTTACGGAACCGTCGCCGTGGCTTACTTCGAGGAAGCCTTCGTAGTTGAAAGAGCCGGTGGCACCGGTATTTACTTCGTATAGTCCTTTGTCATTTGGGAGAGGCTTACCGCCGATGAAGATGCGAGGCCGCGCAGTGGTATCGACAGCCGCGAGGACTATGTTGGCCGAATACTTGCCGCCACGCATGACGAGGCGCGATTGCGGGAGGACGTAGGCGTTGAGCTCGTTGACGCGGACGTCTCCGGCATCAACCTGTGAGTAAAGATTTTGGAGGACCTCTCCTTCAGCATACAATATATCGCTCTGGAGCTGTGTGAGGAGCGTCACGGCAGCGACAACGGGCTGCTGGTCAAATTTAGATTCTTCCCATGTCTGCGGAGCGAGAGTGCCTTTCTTAGTGACCGAAGCTGTAGCAAGAGCAGCAGCGATTGTGTTGCGCTTGACCGAGTCAGTCATGAACGAGCAGACAAAATTGCGATAGCTGTCAATTCTCTCTCTGAGGAGGCGTCCGCGCTCAGTGCCCGGAGCAAGCATAATTACGGCAGCGGCCTCGAGGTCATCGCGGTTGATGATGTTAGATGGGTCGCCGTCGGGGCCGTCAGCCTTGCGGACGATGGCATACTTGACAGAGTCCACGAGCTGAAGCATGCGGCGCGTCTCGATGCGGACCTTGGAGGCCTTGTCATACCAAGCCTTTCCCTTGTCAGGGTTTTGCCGGGCGAAGGCCTCGAGGTAGCTGAAGATGGCGTCGTTTCGGCGGGCGAAGTTGTCAGACGAGCGCGTGAGACCTTCGTGCACTTGAGTGAAACCGTCGAGCACGTCAGAAGACACATTAAGCGCGAGCATCGCGGTGAGCACGATGTACATCAGGTTAATCATCTTCTGTCGGGGCGACAGTCTGTTGTTATTAGCTCCCATAGGCTTTAAAGTTCGGTAATGCCGGATGCGGGTTGGCCATTGTTATTGTTAGCGCCGTTAGCGGCGTCAGGCGTCATGCCGGGAGCCATCATAGGGCGATACATATTTATAGTCATAGCACGGAGCATCTGCTCATATACGGCATTGAGCTGCTGCATATTGCGCGCCATCTTTTCCGTTTCGAGGCAGTAACCGGCGCTCTGTGCGGCGCTCTTCTCATACATGTCGCGGATGGCGTTGATGCCCCGGTTGACGCGGTCGATGGCATCGATTTGCGAAGAGACGTTTTTGAGCTGTATCTCGTAGATGGTGTTTAGGCCGCTGATGTTGCGGTCGAGTGCCTCCATCTGCTCGACATAGCCTCGCGAAGAGCGCGAGATGTCGTCGGAGTTGCGCGTGATAGCCTCAAAAGACTGCAGGAGGACGTCAGACACTCTATTGAGCGACTCGGTGGCCACTCTGAGGCGTGTCATCTCGGCTGCGATGCCCGACATCTGGTCGAGGTAATTTTGCGTGGCCGAAGTAAGCTCTGCCATTCGAGAGAGCTGGTCAGCTGCGGCCGCCATCTTGGCGATGCTGTCAGAGAGGGTCTGCGCATCGTCAGCGCTGAGGTTAAGGCCGTCGGGGATATAAGCGGCACCGGCGCCTGCTGCTACGCCGCCGGCCAGGCCACCGCCGGTGACGTTGATGTTGACCTCGCCGTCGGTAGCCGCGCCAGCCACGCCACCGCCGATAATCACGCCCGAAGCTCCGCCGCCTTCAAAGTCGGGGCGGTCTTGCTCGTCGTGGCTATCGAGGATGGGGAATACCTCTTCCCACTTGTATTCGCGGGGAGGGCGGTCAAAGGCAGTGAGGACGAACATAAGCACCTCGGTGCCCATACCGATAGACAGGAGTGCATTTCCACCGGGTAGGTGAAGGATTTTGAACAAAGCACCCCAGATTACGACGGCAGCGCCGATGGAGTAAGCAAAGTTGAAAAACCGCTGCCCCTTCTCGCTTGAGATGAAGCCACCGATGCCTCTTTTATATCTTTGAAACGCAGTCATAGCTGATTGTATAATGAAGTCTTAGCAAATGGTTTTGAAATATATATCTGTAAAATAAATATGCTGAAGTGATGAGGACATGAGGCCGTGGTTACTTGCCGCCATTGGCTTTGAGCTTGGTGCCACGCGCAAATCCGATGTGAGTGCGCACGCATCGGAAGCCGATGTAAGAGCGCTGCTCGTTTTGGTACTCCCACATGCGCAGGTCAGAGCGAATGTTGTGGGCGACGTCCTTCCATGAACCGCCGCGCACTATCTTTCGCTTCATCTTATAGGGGTCCTCCTGAGCGGCATCGTAGCGGTACTCTGGGTTAAGGTCAGATGTGAGTCGGGCCACGCTCTCGGTGTAAGCCGTAGATGTCCACTCGCTGACGTTACCAGCCATGTCGTAAAGGCCGAAGTCGTTAGGTGCATATGTGCCGACTCGAGATGTGATTAGCTGCCCGTCGCGCACATAGTTGCCTTCGTTGGGCTTAAAGTTGGCATAGAAGCAGCCTTTGTCATCGCTGAGGGCGAGGTCGCCGTCCCATGGGTACATATTTTCGTTGATACCTGCGCGTGCGGCATACTCCCATTCGGCCTCAGTGGGTAGGCGATAAGGCTCAACATATACGCCTTCCTTGCCGAGGGCACGACGGAGGAACTCGGTGCGCCAATTGGCGAAAGCATTTGCCTGCTCCCAGCTGACGCCAACTACGGGGTAGTCGCTGTATCCACCGTGAGAGAAGTACATGCGGACGTAGGGCTCATTGTAAGCGTTCTCGAAGTCGTTGACCCAAGCTGTGGTGTCAGGATACACGTTGACGATGTAGGTGTTGAGGAAGTCGTAGTCGCCGGTAAGGCCACGCGTGATGGTCTGACGAATTATTTCGCCCTCGTCGTTGATGTAAGCGGTGTCTTTAGAGATTTGCGGCACGGCGGTAGGCACGGGGAGGTCAGTGTTGTATATGCGACGCTTTGGGTCGAGGCGGTTTTTGCGTTTAGCGGCCTCGGTGTGGTTGTAAATCTCGTATCGATAGTTCATCTGTGTAGCGTCGAGCTCTCGCGCGCCGGTGATAGGATTTGTGCGATAAACGCTTTCGATTGCACGTAGCTCGTCCTCGTTAGGGTTACGCCAGGGGATGGCCTTGTTCCAGTTGAGGTGAGGCTTTATGGGGTTTCCATCTTTGTCCTCTTCGATTTTGAAGTCCTCGTTGCCGCCGTAAGCTGGGTCAGCGAGCCTCTCTCTGATGATAGAGTCCCGGACCCAGAACACAAACTGCTTGTATTTGGCGTTAGTTATTTCAGTCTCGTCCATCCAGAAGCCATCGACAGATATACCGCGGGCATCGGCAGCGAGATTCCAAGCGCTGTCGGGCTTGTTGACCCCGACGGCCATGGAGCCTCTGTCAATGAGGACCATGCCGTAGGGGGTGGGCTCGCTCCAAGACGTGCCACCGACGCCTGTGACTTCGCCGCCGGCGGAGCCACGCGAGCCGGTGGCGCAAGAGGCGACGATAGCAGCAACGGCAATAGTGCAAGCTGATAATATGCAGGAGGTTTTGTTCATAATCCGAGGATTGTGGTATTTTGTTTTGTTTAAGAATATGTGATGCGATATAAAATCAAAAATTATCGGCGAATGACGTCAATGGTGCTACATGATGCGAATACTCTTGTGCCGGTTGAGGTTTTTGTCGCCGAGGTTAAGCTTGAAGCAATAACCGAGCGAAATCTCGTGGCTGCCACTTGAGGCTTTATGAATAGCCGAAGTGGCATAGTCATAACTGTAGCCGATGTGGAAGTTTTTGATGTCGGCAGCGATAGAGAAAATCAACGCATCGTCGTAACGATAGCCGACGCCGAAAGAAAACATCTTGTTGTAACGGCCGCGGAGGTGCGCCTCGCCGGTGGTGAAAGTAAAGTCACTCTTGACTAAAAGTGCGGGAGCTATTTCAAATAACGTATTTTTGATGGGAATATTGCCTTCGGCGATAAAATAAAGCGTGCGACGGGCCTTAAACTCGTAGTAACGCTCAGAAGCGGCATCTGTGGAGCCGGTGTCGCCGGAGCCGGCGGCAGCGTCTAATTTTATCGATGGTGATGTGAGGTGAGTGGCGGAGACGCCCACGGCGAAGTATTTGTGCTTGTAGTGAATACCGGCAGCGATGTCGAATGTGGAGCCGTGAATGTCGCTGGTGGGGATACCCTCGTCAGAGCTTTGGTGGTAGTCATCGTCATCGGGAATGAATACTTCAGAGCCATTGAATGCCTGGTCGTAGAAGCCGGGCTGGACTCCGATGGACCATTCGCCGCCCCATTTTTTGAATTTGAAGGCGAGCTGTGCGCCAATGTTGAGCGACTTGTATAGGCCTGCGCTCTCTTGGCTGACGGCGATACCCACTCCGAAGCGCTTTCCGAGGAATTTGAATGGCATATCAGCTGTGCCGAGGAAAGCCTTAGGCGCATTGTCGATGCCCAGCCACTGGAGACGCCCGCCGAGGCGCACCCTGACATTGTCAGAGAGGCCTATAGCAGCCGCATTGTAGAGCGACGGCACTTCGTAGAACTGCGACAGCTGAATGTCAGTCTGCGCAGCGGCCGGCGCGGCTACGCCGAATAAGGCAGCCACGATGGCGACGAGACGAGTGAAGCGATGAAGCAGCGAGGGCATGGTCATGTATATATATGTGTGTGAAGTGATGATGGTGGTGAATGGGGAGTTAGGAATGATTATCGGCGCTGATGTTATTCGAAATAAAATGTAAGGACAAACATCTTGCGAGCGGCGCGGGTGACCGATTCGGTGATTTGTAGCTTTGCGGGGTCATCGGCGAGGTCCGGGCGGTCTTTGCAGAGGACGTCGGCGAGGCTGAAGCAGAATTTGACCTCCGGGATAAGCTTGAAGTATGGTAGGTAGAAGTCGCAGCCGAAGCCTATAGAGATGAAGCAGTCAGCCGCCTTGAGCTTGATGTAGTCGCTGCGCTTCTTAGCAACGTCAAAGATAGGCATTACGCCGCCCACGACATAGGGGCGTGAGTTGCGATAGCGCAAGGCTGCAAATTTGAGGTCGAGCGGCATTACGACATAGGCAGTCTTGATGTTTTGCTTGTATTCATCGCCGCTGTTGACGTCGAGCATGCGCATATCGTGGCTGCCGAAGTACATACCGGGTGTAAATCTTACGGAGAAGTAGTCGTTGAGGCGAAGCGATAGCAGGCCATTGACACAAAAACCGGGCTGATAATCAGGCTGCTGAATGCGCCATTGGTGGCCATCGTCGGTGATGAGGCCGCTGTGAGTGAAACGGAGGTCTTGCGTGAATGCCCCGACAGAGAAGCCCAGATGCCACCGTCGCTGGTCAGCATAAGGGCGGTTGAGCACCTTGTCGTTGAGGTCACGTCGAGCCGACAGCGGCTGCGCCAAAGCGAGGGCGGCGAGCAGAAATATTATGAAGCGCAATGATTTCATCACTAAAGATAACGCCGGCGGCGCGTATTTATTGCGCGGAGGGGCAAAAAAGCATCTCAGGCACCTACTGCGCGAGCGCGATACGATGCCTGAGATGATATTGCTGTAAAGCGGCCTGAGCCTTGAGAGGCAGGGATTATTCAGCCTTGCCGGCGCTACCGAGCACGTTGACGATTTTGTGCTTGTAGAGCTTCTCCATGTTGTCGCGAGCAGGGCCGAGGTACTTGCGGGGGTCAAATTCGGCGGGCTTCTCAGCGAATACTCGACGGATTGCAGCAGTCATAGCGAGGCGGCTGTCAGAGTCGATGTTGATTTTGCAAACGGCGCTCTTAGCGGCCTTGCGGAGCTGCTCTTCGGGGATACCGATTGCATCGGGGAGCTTGCCGCCGAAGTGGTTGATGGTGTCAACCTCGTCTTGGGGCACCGAAGAAGAACCGTGGAGCACGATGGGGAACCCGGGGAGCTTCTCCATGACGGCGTCGAGGACGTCGAAAGCCAAAGGCGGGGGCACGAGCTTGCCTTCAGCATTGCGTGTGCACTGCTCCGGGGTGAACTTGTAAGCGCCGTGCGAAGTGCCGATAGAGATAGCGAGCGAGTCGCAACCGGTGCGAGTAGCGAAGTCGATAACCTCCTCGGGGTCGGTGTATGTGTGGTGGTCTGACGACACTTCGTCTTCAACGCCGGCGAGGACGCCGAGCTCGCCTTCGACAGTAACATCGAACTGGTGAGCGTAGTCACACACTTGCTTAGTGAGGGCCACGTTCTCCTCGTAGGGGAGGTGTGAGCCGTCAATCATCACAGAAGAGAAGCCGAGGTCGATGCAGCTCTTGCAGAGCTCGAAGCTGTCGCCGTGGTCGAGGTGAAGGACGATCTGGGGGTGAGCCCAGCCGAGCTCTTTGGCATACTCAACAGCACCCTGAGCCATGTAGCGGAGGAGCGTGGGGTTGGCGTAGTTGCGAGCGCCCTTGGAAACCTGAAGGATAACGGGAGACTTCTCCTCAGATGCAGCCTTGATGATGGCTTGGAGCTGCTCCATATTGTTGAAGTTGAAAGCCGGGATGGCGTAACCGCCCTTGATGGCTTTAGCAAACATCTCGCGAGTGTTGACGAGACCTAATTCTTTGTAGCTTACCATATTGATAGTATGTTTAGATATTAATGTCAGCAATAAAAGCTTATAAAAAAGCGGCCCTACTGAAAGGCAGTGCAAAGTTAGCAAATATTTGGCAAAGGGAGCGTGTGATTATAGAAAAATTTCGTTAATTAGCGCTATTTGTCTATTTGCTTATTAGTCTATTTGCCTAAAGCCTTGGAGAGGGCGCAAGCGAGCTGGTCGGGGCATGAGGTGAGCTTATCGCGGCACCGAATGCCACGGAGAGTGTCAATGACCTCGGCAGCGGGACGTCCTTTGACGAGGGCACATATACCCTGGAGGTTGCCGTGGCAACCGCCCATGACCTTTACATCAGTGACAATGCCCTCGGCATCAACATCAACGCTCATCAGGCGCGAGCACACGCCTTGTGGCTCATAATCTATGTGCATGGGATAGTGGGGGGGGAATAGTGTAATCAGACAGAGGTATGAGGAGAAGGTGAGGAGGAAAAAACGTACCCGAAGTGGGACTCGAACCCACACAGCCGCTATGGCCAAGGGATTTTAAGTCCCTCGTGTCTACCATTCCACCATTCGGGCGCGGTAAGTCAAATGCGGTGCAAAGATAGCGACTTTTAGCCAACGGCGCAACTATTTTTTGAAAAAATCAAAAAATCAGCCGCTTGAAGGTGGCGCGAGGGCAAAAAAATGAAGCCGAAAATCTCACGATTGCCGGCTTCTCCAAAACCTTAAAATCTAATCTTATGAAAAAAACTAATACGAATGTCACATTTTTCCAGGCGCAAAGGTAATACATATCTGCGAGATATGGGCCAAAATTAACAAAGATTTTTATTTTTAGGGCCGAGGGTGAGGGCGGGCGCCTCGGCGAGGAGGGCGGCGATGCGGGCGATGTCGGCGGCTGTGATGTCGTTGATAGCGGCGATGGCATCAGCCATTGGGGTGACACGACCGCTAAGGAGCGTGGCTCGTGCTGCCGACAGGAGGGTGTTCTCGCGATTTTCGTTAGAGATGACGAGCTGTCCGAGGAATTGCCTTTTAGCGGCAGCGAGGCGTCGCGGCGTCATGGGCGCGTCGGCGAGTCGCGCTATAGTCGAAGCTACGAGGCTGAGGCAACGGCGGTTGTCGTCGGGGTCGCAGCCATAGTAAATGGTGAACAGGCCGCAGTCGCTGAGGAGCGATGCCGAGGCCTCAACGGTATATACGAGGCCGCGGCGCTCGCGCATGGCCACATTGAGCAGCGAGTTCATGCCGGGACCGCCGAGGATATTTGCCAGGAGCGAGATGGCATAGCGGTCAGGGCTATGCAATCCGGGCATTACGGCACCGACCACTGTGTGTGCCTGATGGGTGACGATGGGCTTATGGCATCGCTGCGCCTGGAGCATGGCGCCCTGCGGCGGCAGCGCGATAGGCGCGGCATAAGGGCGCGGCGCGGCGGCGGGAGGCAGCGCTGCCATCTCGCGCTCTATTAAGGTGAAGACACGCGCCGGCGTGTCGGCACCGCTGTAGAATGCCACCATATTGTCGGCAGCGTAGTATTGGCGCAGGTAGTCGCGGCAGGCATCGGATGTGAATGCGGCAAGATGGCTCTCAGTGCCTAATATATTGTGGCCCAGGGGGGTGTCGGCAAAGATGAGATCCTCGAAGTCGTCATATACGGCATCGGCGGGGCTATCGAGATAAGAGTCAATCTCATCGGCCACCACCTCGCGCTCTTTGCATAGCTCGCGCTCCGGGAACTGCGAGTTGCAGACCAGGTCGGCAATGAGTCCGGCGGCACGTGCGAGATTGCCGTGCGGGAATACGCTGTAAATCACCGTCTCCTCCTTGGTGGTGTAGGCGTTTAGCTCACCGCCGACGGCCTCCATGCGGTTGATGATATTTGAGGCGGAGCGGGAGTCGGTGCCTTTGAAGATGGTATGCTCTACGAAATGCGCCAGGCCATATTGGTGCGGCAGCTCGTCGCGGCTGCCGGCACGCACTATCACGCCGCAGAAGGCCACGGGTGCGGCCGGGATATGGCAGTGGACGATGCGGAGGCCGTAGGGCGTGGTGTGATAGTAGATGTGGTGAGATGTGGGCTTTGTCATGACAGAGGATCAGACCAATCGCCGTGCTCTTTGATGATGTCGATGAGTCGGGGTATTGCTTGGTCGGCGGGAATGTTTTGCACTAAGCATTGTTTGCCTTTGTAAAGGCTGACCTTTCCTACGGCACCTCCTACATAGCCGTAGTCGGCATCGGCCATCTCTCCGGGGCCGTTGACGATGCACCCCATTACGCCTATTTTGAGGCCAGTGAGGTGAGCCGTGGCCTGCTTGACTTTTTTGAGCACGTCGGGGAGGTCAAAGAGCGTGCGCCCGCAGCTTGGGCAAGCGATATATTCAGTCTTGGAGATGCGGCGGCGCGTGGCTTGGAGTATAGATAGCGCGAGGTCACGTCGCTGCTGCGGCGTCATCGATGGCGCCGTGATGAGTATAGCCCGGCCTTCGCCGCGCAGCAGCGCTCCGCCCAAATCTACCGATGCGGCAATGACCACGCGGTCAGCCGGCATGGTGTCGGGGTATGATACATGTAGCGTGGCGAGGGGAGCTGCGGAGCCATCATCGTGCGGATTGACGGCCACGATAGCCGGGTCGCCGGCCGGCGTGAGGTCCTCGCAACGCAGCACCTGCGGAGCGCGCTCAGCTACATACTCTACCAAAGCTCGAGCCACGGGTATCTCATTGACTGGGTCTTCAGAGAGCGACACGCGTATGGTGTCGCCTATGCCGTCGGCGAGGAGCGAGCCGATGCCAACGGCTGATTTGACGCGAGCGTCCTCGCCATCGCCGGCCTCTGTGACGCCGAGGTGCAGCGGGAAGTGCATGTCCTCGCTATCCATAGTCTGCACGAGGAGCCTAACTGTCTGCGTCATCACCACCACGTTAGATGCCTTGATGGAGATTACCACATCGCGAAACTCCTCATCAACGCAGACGCGCAGAAACTCCATAGCCGACTCCACCATGCCCTTGGGGGTGTCGCCATATCGGCTCATGATGCGGTCGCTGAGCGAGCCGTGGTTCACACCGATGCGGATAGCCACGGCCTTGTTGCGGCAGATTGCGAGAAAATGGGCAAACTTGTCGCGGAGGCGCTGCAGCTCGGCGGCATACTCATCGTCGGTGTATTCGAGCTTCTTGAAAGTGCGCCCGGGGTCCACGAAGTTGCCGGGATTGATGCGCACCTTCTCCACCTCTTCGGCGGCGGCAAAAGCGGCGGCGGGGTTGAAGTGAATGTCAGCCACGAGAGGGGTTTCGATGCCCCTGCGTCGCAGGTCACGGCGTATCACGCCGAGGTTGCGGGCATGCGCCACGCCCTGGGCTGTGAGGCGCACGATGTCGGCTCCGGCATCGTGGAGCTGTGATACCTGCGCTACCGAAGCGTCAGTATCCAATGTGGAAGTGTTGGTCATAGATTGCAGGCGTATGGGGTAATCGCTGCCGATAAGCAGCGAGCCTACTCTCACGGGCCATGTCATGCGTCGTAGCATAGGAGTGTGAGTATGAGTGAGTGTATATCTTACACCTTGTATTTATAGTCAGTGATAAGCGCGAGCTGCTCGTTGGCCTTGACGATTTTCTCGGTTAGTGAAGCGCAGTAGTCGGCATATCTGCGAGCGATATCGGCGTCAGAGAGGGCGAGTATCCTCACGGCGAGGACAGCGGCGTTGAGGGCGGCATTGATGCCTACGGTAGCTACGGGAATTCCCGGAGGCATCTGCACAATGGACAGCAGGGCGTCTTGGCCCTGGAGGGTGGAGTCAATAGGCACGCCTATTACGGGCAGCGGCGTCATAGCGGCGATGACGCCTGGCAAAGCGGCAGCCATGCCGGCGGCGGCGATTATCACTTTGATGCCGGCATCGGCGGCGTTGCGAGCGAAGTCCTCGACCTGAGCGGGGGTGCGGTGGGCGCTGAGGGCCTTCATCTCAAAAGGCACTTGCATGGCCTCGAGGAAGTCAGCCGCCTTTCGGAGCACGGGCAGGTCAGAAGTGCTGCCCATGATGATGGTTACCAGTGGTTTCATATCTATGGTGACGAATATATGATGTAGATATTAAGCAAAGCTGAGGGTTATAAGCTGAGCGGCGCACCCGAGGACAAAGCCCCATGCCACCTGGGCGAGGGAATGTCGCCCAAGTATCAGGCGCGAGGTCAGCACCGCTCCGGAGAGCAAAATCACGGCGGAGAGCCATATCATGGTGTTGACGTTGGCGAGACCGACGAGTCCAAACCAAGCGAGCATGCCCACCATGCCACCGATAGCTGCGGCGTGGGCGCTGATTTTCCAGAAGCGCGTGATTATCAGCGACACCACTGCGGCGGCAGCGGCCCCGACAAAGAATAGGGCGAGCCACACGGGTCCGCCGATATATCGCACATAGGCAGCCGACGCCACATAGCACAAGATGCCCACAATCATGGGCACGAGCCGCTCGCTGCGGTCGGCGATGCTGTTGTCGCTGACGCGGCCCAGCCTCATGAGCAGCTTGATGAATATAAATGGTATTATGCCTGTGATGACAAAGACGCCGAGCGTAGCTATCATGCGGTTGCGCTCAGGGAGCGCCTGGAGCGGCGTAATCCACATGGCCATGGCCATGCAGTATGTTGGCAGCAACAGCGGCGAGAATACGTCGCTTACTATCTGCGCTATTTTTACAACTATACGGTTCATCGTTATTGTTTACGTAATCGAGCTACGGGGAAATTCATTTTTTCGCGATATTTGGCCACGGTGCGTCGCGCAATGTCGTAGCCTTTGTCGGCGAGCATCTGTGTGAGCACCCTGTCGCTGAGCGGGTGATGCTTGTCCTCATTAGCGATGGCCTCGCGCAGAGCCTCCATGATTTCGTGTGAGGAAGTGTCGGCATCGGCCGTTGGAGCCTCGTTGAAGAACATCTTGAGGGGGAACACCCCGGCGCTTGTCTGCACATATTTTCCGGCGGTGGCGCGCGAGATGGTAGAGAGGTCATATCCGGTGATGGCGCCTAAGTCGCGCAGCACCATGGGTCGTATCGCCGAGCGGTCATTGGTGAGAAAGAAGGCGCTCTGCAGCTGCGCTATTGCCGTCATGACAGAGAGCAGCGTGGTGGCACGCTGCGTCATCATCTTGATAAATGCCGAGGCATCGTCGCGCTTACGTCGCACAAAGGTGTATGCCTCGCGCTCGCGATGTGAGGCGCCGGGTGCCGGCGGCTCAGATGCGGCAAAAGAGGCCTCGATAGCTAACTCGGGAGTGCGGCTGAGGAGTGCCACGGTGATATGCCCATCGGCATCGACCTCGACGCTGAAATCGGGCATAATGTGGCGCATACGGTCAGCCGACGAAGCCCTCTCCAAGAGATTGCCGGGCTTGGGGTTTAGGCTACGTATCACATTGAGGGCCTTCTGCAGCTCGTCATCATCGATGCGAAGTGCAGCACGCAGCCGGGAATAGTGTTTTTTAGCGAAGAGGTCAAAGTAGTCTGAGATAATCTCACGAGCGATGCGCGATGACAGGGTGTTGCTACGGCGCGCCAATTGCAGCAGGAGGCAGTCGCGCAAATCCACGGCTCCCAAACCGGCGGGCTCGAGCGAACGCACCGTGTCGGCGGCCCGCCGTAGCTGTTCTTTTGTGATGTCAGCGCCGGTGGCAATGCAGTAGTCATCGGCGATAGCGGCAAGCGAGCGCGTGAGGTAGCCGTTGTCGTCGAGATTGCCTATGATGTAGAGGGTGAGGTCGCGGTCAGCATCGCTCAGCTCATAGTCATCGAGCTGGCGAGCGAGCGTGGCAAACATAGACTCATCATCATCGGCAGCGATAGTCACGGGATTGAAGGCGTCATCGTCAGCGGAGGCGTTGGCGGCACGGAACTGATATTCGGGCATATCCTCATCGTCGCGATAGTCAGCGCGCTGCAGCTGCTCGGCGCTCTCGTCGAATTCGCCGCCGTCAGCGGCGGCCGGCTCGTTGGCATTACCGGTGTATTCGGCATCGTCGCGGCGCTCCAGGGCGGGGTTGTCGTCGAGCTGGCGGCACACCTCATCTTCGATTTCCTGGGCAGACATCTCCAAATACCTGCCGAACTGCACCAACTGCGGGCTAAGCACCTGCTGCTGGCGCATCTGCTGGGTAATGTCTAATTTCTCGTTCATCACGGGTAGTAATATTATGCAAAGTTACTACACAATTCCGTAATATGCAACAGCATTTTTGCAGCTGGGCGTCAGTGGTATCCACACAGCCTCCGAGCGCACCTCATTAATAAGAAAATAGTCTGATTGGGTCGATTGGCCCAATCAGACTAATTACACTAAGTATTCTAATTTCTTATCGTCTTAA
>JAEDNZ010000208.1 GCA_016302215.1 Muribaculaceae bacterium | reverse complement strand
CTCTTACCGCGGCCGGCGGTGCTCAGGCGTTGAAGCGCTTGATGAAAGCAGCTTTATAGGAGTCAGATATCGGTATCTCGGCATCGTTGATGACGATGTGGCCGCGCTGTATGATTTGAGCCTTGCCGGTATTGATGATATACGAGCGATGCACCCTCATAAACATATTCGATGGCAGAGACTGCTCCAGCGCCTTCATACTCATCAGCGTGAGTATGGGGTACTGCCTATCTGACACATATATCTTGACATAGTCTTTCAGCCCCTCGATATAGTCGATGCTGTCATACTCTATGCGTATCAGTCGCCGCTCGCTCTTGACCACAATAGCCCCGCCGGACTCGTCGCTTTTGACATTGTCAGGGGGTAGGGTGGCTTGCTTCTGAAGGCGGGCTCGCTCTGCCGCCTCCATGAAGTCGGCATAGCTTACGGGCTTGAGCAGATAATCGATGGCGTTGACGCGAAAGCCCTCCACGGCATATACGCTATACGCCGTGATAAAGACCACGCGCGTTGTCGGCGGTATCTGTCGCGCTATCTCCATCCCCGTAATATGTGGCATCTGTATGTCAAGAAATGCCACATCAATATCGCCCTCGGCTATCAGGGCCAGGGCTTTCGCCGGCTCGGTGAAGGCGCCGGCAAGAGTCAGAAAGGGGGTGCGCTGCACATACGACGCCACCAGGCGGCACGCCAGAGGCTCGTCATCAAGCACACAGCAGCGCAGCGGTGCCATACCATCCTTGTAGCTATCGTTTTGAGGCTGAGAGGTCTTCATGTAGCATATTGACAGTTAGTGTTGCTATAAACATACCATTTGCCACCTTGGTGGTCAGGCGCGCGTCATCATCATAGATGATGCCCAGACGTTTGCGCAAGTTGGCGATGCCGATGCCCGAAGTGTCATCATCGCGCCGGGCATCAGCATTGACGGCATTGCAGGTGCGGCAGGTGAGCGTCATAATCTCATCTACGGTGATGTCGATGCATATCGGGGCGCTGTCGTCACTCGATGTGCCATGCTTGAACGCATTCTCTATCAGCGTCACAAAAAGCAAAGGCGCAATCATACTATCGCCATGGCCGCCATCATTGATATTAAGCTCTACACGGCGCTTGGATATCCGCAGGCGCATCAGCTCAACATAGTTGCGCACAAAGTCGAGCTCGCGGTGCAGCTCCACACGCTCCGGGTTCTCGTAAATCACATATCTGAGCATTTGCGATAGCCTATGCACCGCCTCCTGAGCTTGCTCCGGGCTTATCGAGATGAGCGCGTAGATATTATTGAGCGTGTTAAAGAGGAAGTGCGGATTTAGCTGGCTCTTAAGGCTTTGCAACTCCGTGGCGCGCTGCTCATTCATCAGCTCCTCGTGGTGACGCTTCAGTGCGCGCCATTTCTCACTAAGCCTCAATGCCACAGCCAGAGCCATCGTCAGCACTATCATCACGCCATCGCGTATCACAAACGACAAGTTCTTGAGCAACAGCTTAGTGTGGTCAATGTCAAAATCAGTGCCGCCGCCACGGCGATGATGGCCGCCGATATGCGAGTAAGTCCATGCCAAATGCCCCAGCCACGTAGTAGCACCCAGCAACACCACATTAGCCACCACAAAGCGCCACACATACATCCTGTGCATCAGATAGCGCGGTATCAATATAGCATAATTGATATAAAACACTACTATCAGCGTAGCAGGCTTGAAATACAAACCCTTAGATATGGGCGACACCCCGGGGCGCGACATCCCCAGCAGCACATCAGGCAGCACAAACAATATCACTATCACTATAGCGTGAGAGAGTAGCAGCGCCCATCGCCGCCGTGTATCAAATATGGAGTATTGGCTCATCATCGCTCAAAGATTTATAGGCAAAGATAATGCCTTTAGACATTAAAATCAAGAAAAATCGACCATTTAGCACTATTTGTCGATAAAAAGCATTGGCAAGCATTGCACAAAAGCGCAAAAAAGCTTACCTTTGCACTCAAAAAAAGATGGTCCGGTAGCTCAGCTGGATAGAGCATCTGCCTTCTAAGCAGACGGTCATGCGTTCGAGTCGCATCCGGATCACTAATAAAGTCACCAACGTGGTGGCTTTTTTTATAACCCCTCCTGACCAACAGTCAGCACACCTCACTCCCGGGCGCACTGCCCACGCCGGCGCATCATATTCAATGATAGGATAGGGAATAAATTAAGTATAGTTAAAGACATACAACATGCACATTGATGCCGAAAAAAGAGTAGTAGAGAAGATGATACGCCTATATTGCCGTAAACGTCAAGGCAACGCCACGCTATGCTCGGACTGCCGGCAGCTGCTCGATTACGCCATTGAGCGACTTGACAGATGCAGCTAAGGCAACGACAAGCCCACATGCCGCAAATGTCCCATACACTGCTATCGCCCAGCCATGAAAAGCCGAATAAAGACGGTAATGCGATGGGCCGGCCCAAGAATGATACTCTACCACCCACTCCTCGCCATCAAGCACCTCCTGCACCCATAACCCCGCCGACTCGTTCCGGCTATACCGCGCACAGCCATACATTGTACATCTGTGCTGCGAGTTTAACCAAGAGCAGCCGCCGACTTACCGAGAAATCGCCAAGAAGAATGTATTGACAGCCTAAACGTTTGGGATTAGGGCGTGCCGGCTCCGCCGCCGGGACTCGGAGGAGTGGGGTGGGGAGCGCGTCAGAAAAAAAGATGCAAAATTTATTTGGATTTATCGCCTGATTGTCAGGTACTTGCAAAATAAATAGGATTTTTTGGCGTGTGCGTTGCAAAAAATACTATTTTCGTCCTTATAAAAGCAGTAACTTTGCATCGCTAACAATCATATGATGAAATGCGACCGGAGGAAGGACTTGAAATAATCACTCATCT
>JAEDNZ010000207.1 GCA_016302215.1 Muribaculaceae bacterium | reverse complement strand
CCGGGTTGCTGCTGCTGGGCTTGAGCCTGAGCGTTGAGGATGTCTTGCTGAGCGGCGCCGAAGGCTGTCTGTATGTCGTTGATGGCGGCATCTATGGCAGCGATGTCCTGAGCTTTGTGAGCGTCTTTGAGCTTTGCTACGGCAGCCTCGATAGTGGTTTTCTTGTCGGCGGGAATTTTGTCGCCGAGCTCTTTGAGCTGCTTCTCAGTCTGGAAGATGATGGCATCGGCTTGGTTGAGCTTGTCGATGCGCTCTTTCTCCTTGGCGTCGGCAGCGGCGTTGGCAGCAGCTTCGTCCTTCATGCGCTTTATTTCGGCATCGGTGAGGCCTGATGATGCCTCGATGCGGATTGATTGCTCCTTGCCGGTGGCTTTGTCCTTGGCCGAAACGTTGAGGATGCCGTTGGCGTCAATCTCAAATGTCACTTCAATCTGCGGGATACCGCGGGGTGCCGGAGCGATGCCATCGAGGTGGAATTTGCCCAGGAGCTTGTCGTCTTTGGCCATTGGGCGCTCGCCTTGGAGCACGTTGATTTCTACTGAGGGCTGATTGTCAGCGGCGGTAGAGAATACCTCACTCTTGCGGGTGGGGATGGTGGTGTTGGCCTCGATGAGCTTTGTCATCACGCCGCCGAGGGTCTCGATACCTACTGACAGGGGCACTACGTCGAGGAGCAGCACGTCCTTGACATCGCCGGAGAGCACACCGCCTTGGATAGCAGCGCCGACAGCGACTACCTCATCGGGGTTGACGCCCTTTGAGGGCACTTTGCCGAAGAATTTCTCCACGATTTGCTGTATGGCGGGGATACGTGTAGAGCCGCCCACGAGTATCACTTCGTCAATGTCAGAGGCTGTAAGGCCGGCATCGCGGAGAGCTGCCTCGCAGGGCTTGATGGTGGCGTGGATGAGGCTATCGGCGAGCTGCTCGAATTTGGCGCGGGTGAGTGTCTTTACCAGGTGCTTGGGCATGCCGTTGACGGGCATGATGTAGGGTAGGTTGATTTCCGATGACGTAGAGCTTGAGAGCTCGATTTTGGCTTTCTCGGCAGCTTCTTTGAGGCGCTGGAGAGCCATGGGGTCTTGACGGAGATCTACGCCCTCGTCTTTGAGGAACTCGTCGGCGAGCCAGTCGATGATTACGTGGTCAAAGTCATCGCCGCCCAGGTGAGTGTCGCCATTGGTTGATTTCACTTCAAATACACCATCGCCGAGCTCGAGGATAGAGATATCGAATGTGCCGCCACCGAGGTCAAACACGGCAATCTTCTGATCCTTGTTGGTCTTGTCGAGGCCGTAAGCGAGAGCGGCAGCCGTAGGCTCGTTGACGATACGCTTTACGGTAAGGCCTGCTATCTCACCGGCTTCCTTGGTAGCCTGACGCTGCGAGTCGTTGAAGTAAGCGGGCACGGTGATGACGGCTTCGGTCACGGGCTGGCCGAGGTAGTCTTCGGCGGTCTTCTTCATCTTCTGAAGTATCATAGCCGAGATTTCCTGAGGAGTGTATTGGCGGCCGTCGATGTTGATACGTGGGGTGTTGTTGTCGCCGCGCACTACATTGTAGGGCACGCGCTCAATCTCTTTTGTCACTTGGTCGAATGTCTCGCCCATGAAACGCTTGATTGAGTAGATGGTGTTTTTAGGATTGGTGATAGCTTGGCGCTTGGCGGGGTCGCCCACTTTGCGCTCGCCATCGGCTACAAAAGCCACTACTGAAGGAGTGGTGTTGCGGCCTTCGCTGTTAGGGATAACGACGGGGTCGTTACCTTCGAGAACTGATACGCAGGAATTGGTCGTTCCTAAGTCAATACCGATAATTTTTCCCATAGTTGTATGTTTTTTATTTGTTTTGTTTATTCGTTGGTTTTCATCGTAGCCGTGCCGATAGTGGCAAAGCTACGCTAATGGTAGTAACAAAAGGCGTGCCAAAAATGTAATGTTGGCACTAATGCGCTGATAATCAATAATGATGATATTACAAAATCATGGGTGACATAACTGACACGGGTGTCTTGGCGTTAGTGACACATGCGGCGAGAGGCCTGTGAGTATGGTGCAGCGGCGCTATTGTAGATTGCTCGCGGCGATTGGTATATTAAAGTTGCGAATATTGCCAAAAATTGCTATCTTTGTCGCATACAAACCAATTACCAGTGCAAAATGAAACGCATATTTGTAGCTGCCATGACAATGGCGGCTTGCTTAGCCGTCATGGCGCAGAGCGCTGATGACACTTTGCAGCTTAATGTTAGATGCGACAAGCGGGATTATACCGTGGAGCTATCCACTGTTGAGCGTGTGATTTTCCCCACTGATGGAGGCGTGAGCCTACAGCTTTGCGATGGCACGGTGTTGACGTTTAGCGATGAAGAATTTGTGTCGCTGCGTTTTGACGATTATCGCGAGCCTGTAGTGGGGGGCGTGGCTGAGGCCATAGAGACGTCATCACCGATGACGTTGTCAGGCGATGTGCTGACATCGCGCAGTGAGAATATTATTGTGTATAATACATCAGGCGCGCCGGTGGCTGCCACCGGGGGCACTGCGCTTAGCGTGGCATCGCTGCCCGTGGGTGTGTATTATGCGGTGAGCAATGGTCAAACCCTTAAATTTGTCAAGCAATGAAAATCAAGACTATAATGCAAGTGTGCGCCGTGGCGTTTGTCGCCACGGGCTTGACAGTGAAGGCCGTTGACGACAGTATGCTGTGGTTTGCCACCACCGGCGGCGACCGTCTGGGCTTGCTTGCCTCTGAGACTGACAGTATCCGCAATGACGGCCTTGAGTCAATCACGGTGGTGACAAAGTCAAAGACAGAGGCCACACTGAGCCGTGGCATTTTGGCTGACATGACATTTGCCGAGCCGATGGCAGAGCGCGTGGTGGAAATAGCCTATCAGGGCGATGGTGCCAC
>JAEDNZ010000206.1 GCA_016302215.1 Muribaculaceae bacterium | reverse complement strand
CCACAGTCATGCTTGGCGCGGCGCCGAAAGTGCCGTTGAGGGCTGCTGCCGAGCCGGCGCGCACTGTTACCCTATGGGGCCATGTGCTGTGGGCCTCCAACTGGAGCTCGGGCCAGTCAGGCTATGGACTGCATTATTTCACCAACCGCACGCCCCTTGACTTATATCAGCTACCGGAGACTAATATCTATTCGGCGACGATGGCTGCCGGTGGCGTGTTTATCAACGGCATGTTTTATTATGTCAACTACACCGTGTATGCATGGGGAGCAGCACGCTATTTATACACCTACGACACCACCACCACGCCTTGGACCCAGGTGGGCGGCAGTGTATATCTTAGCGACTATTACCTCTTTGCGCCGGCGGGCGTTGCCGTTGACCCCACCACTAATGTGGCCTATGGCATCTTCTCTACTGCTGACGGCTCGGCGAGCGAGTTCTCTACCGTAGATTACGCCAATCGCACGCGCCGCGCCATCTGCACGGTCAATCGCAACTATGTGGCCTTTGCCATCAACAGCCTCGGCGAGTGCTACGCTATAAGCACCAACGGCGACCTATATAAGCTGGATAAGACCACTGGCGCATCGACGCTTGTGGGCAGCACCGGCGTCACGGTGTATGACGTGGTGCAAAGCGCCGCCTTTGATCTCAAAGATGACACCCTCTATTGGGCGGCAATGACCGGGACATCGGCTGACAACTGCGTGTCATCGCTCTACACCGTTGACACCACCACCGGTGCCGCTGCCAAGATAGGCGATTTCAGCTATAACACTCAGGTGTCAATGCTCACGGTGCCCAAGCCTGTGGCTGAAGATGATGCGCCGGCGGCTGTCACAGACCTTGCAGCTGCCTTTGAAGGCGCTTCGACTTCGGGCATGGTGTCATTCACGATGCCCACCGCCACCTTTGGCGGCGCCACCCTTAGCGGCGATTTGCAATATACGCTGACTATCGATGATGCTACACCCGTCAGCGGCACTGCCGCAGCGGGCGCGAGCGTGACGGTGCCCGTGACGTTGCCATCAAGCGGCAGATATAAATTTGTGGTATCCACGTCAAACGATGCCGGCAAGAGTCCCGATGCATCGCTGTCAGTGTATGTGGGCTATGGTGTGCCATACATCCCGTCAGGCCTGAATTTGACAATCGATGCCGAGACGGGTCTTGCTGAACTGACATGGCACAAGGCTGCGATGGTGCAGGGCCAGGACGGATACCTGGGCGATATCATCTTTGATGTGGTGCGATACCCTGACAATGTGGTTGTGGCAAAAGGCATCTCCGAGTCTTCATTCTCAGAGACGCTAAGCACCACGGCGCTCAAAGCATATTATTATGGTGTGCGTCAGGTCAATGGTGATATGAAATCAAATGAGGAATACTCTAACTGTGTGGCCATAGGCTCTGTCGTGGAATTGCCATTCCGCGAGGACTTCAACAAGGAGGAGAGCTACAACTTCTGGACTGCCGTCAGCGGCGAGGCCGATAGAGACGCTGCATGGGAGTGGGATACATACATCGGCGCTGACGGCATCGATGGCGTGGCCAAGTGCACGACCATGATGAACCCCACCAATGATGACTGGCTCATCTCTCCGCCTATCGCTATGGAGGCCGGCCGCCAATATCAGCTGAGTTTCAATCTTAGATGCGGATATAAAGGCTATGTCGAGGCTATTGAGGTCAAGATGTCATCGTCAGGCACTGACCCGGCTGATTTCACCACGGTGATACTTGAGCCTTTTGAGTTTAGTAACGATAGTGAAGAAGGCACCACTTATACCGCCTCTTTCAGCGCTATCGCTGACGGCGAGTATCGCATAGGCTTCCACAGTATGAGTGCCCCCAACAATTTAAACTTCTTCCTTGATGATGTGGAGATAGTGGCCGGCGCTGTTGCCGACTCGCCGGCAGCGGCCACCGATGTGACGATTACGCCGGCGGCGCAGGGCGCTCTTGCGGCTGACATCGCTTTCAGCGCGCCTACGCTCACGCGCGATGGCGATGCACTCACCGCCATTGAGAAAATTGAGGTCTATCGCAACTTCTATCTTGTCAACACCTTCACTGATCCTACCCCGGGCGCTGCCCTCTCCATGACTGATGATAGCCCCGTCAATGGCATCAATAGCTACATCATCACCGCTTATAACGACCATGGCATAGGCGAGGCCTCGCGTCACGATGTATATATCGGCGTAGATGTGCCGGCGGTGCACCCCAATGTGGGCGAGCTGCGCAGCGTCGTTGATAACCACGACGGCACATTTGATATCCTGTGGCCCAAGCCTATCGCCGGCGTTCACGATGGATTTATTGACCCTGACAACATAACCTACACTGTGTATGAGCGCGGCCGATACGACTATGTGCCCCTCGAGAGCGGTGTCAAGACCAATAAGTACACCCTGCACCACGCTGATTACTATGCTGACGGCCAATCGCTCATCAATTATGGTATCACAGCCGACAATAGCGCCGGCTCAAGCACACTGTTCAGCTCGGCTCCCTATTTGGTGGGCAAGCCCTATGCGCTGCCGTTTATTGACTCCTTTGCCGGCCAAAAGCTCGGCTCGGCATGGTGGTCTTACTCTATCGGTGCCGCAGGCATGTGGTCGCTGCTGTCGTATTCTTACGATGATGATGGCGGAGCTGCTATGTTCACCTCCAATGTGCCCGGATCATACTCTACATTCTACACCGGCAAGATTGACATCTCGCAGGTCTCGAGCCCGACGGCATTATTCTACTATTGCGGCACTGAAGATGCCTCATCGCGGCTGCAAGTGGTGGTGAATACCGACTTTGAGCAAGACCACATCCTCGACGTGTCATTTGCCGCTGCTGATGATTGGCAGCAGGCTGTGATAGACCTGTCGCAATTCAAGGATGCCCACTATGTGATGCTCGG
>JAEDNZ010000205.1 GCA_016302215.1 Muribaculaceae bacterium | reverse complement strand
CCGTGATTTTGGCCACCGATACCACCGTAGAGGCCGCTCGCGCTAAGGCCGACCGAGCATACGCCGCCTTGGGCGTGAAGGTGCTCCCCCACAGCTGATTTTAGCTGTTTTTTCTGAAAAAGTCACTGGATTGATAGTCAAAGTCACTGGATTGATACCATCCGGTGACTTTTTGTATGTACCTTTGCCACGGTTACTAACAATAAAAATACTCAACGACTATGAAAAGAAAACTATTACTACTATCAATGGCTGTCACTGCAGCGCTCACTGCCGCCGCAGTCGATAACTACGGCATCTCTGTGGCCGGCGAAGATATTACATCAGAAAACTGCAGCGATGTGCTCGGCGATGGCACCATCGAATATGAGCCTATTAGCAATGTGCTGCGACTCACCGGTGCTTACATTATAGCAAGCGACGGCATAGCCCTTAACGTCACCGCTGATTGCAAGCCTGACCTCACCATTTATGTCACCGGCGAATGTTATTTCAGAGGCAATGTAGGTATGTCGCTGTCGCAGGACGTGGATATCTGTTCAGTGGCGCAAGATGGCTACTCCGATGCTTATATCATAGCCCTGGGCAACGCTGACGTTTCCGGCAGCTGCGGTATTGAACTTACAAAATCCCTGCGCACCGAGGTGCCCATTGCCGCCTACGGTGATTACGCCGGCATCAATGGCGGCTGGAATAAGGATTTAGTCTTCGATATGACAGAAGATGCCATCAAATCAATGGTGTTCGTGGGTAATCAACACGCCATCTATGGCCCGCGTGTCACCTTTAATGGCTGCAGCATCGAGTCACCCGAAGGTGTCGAGCAGCGTGCTGACAGCCACAGCGCCCTTGACTTCTTCGCAGGCGACGAGGTTGTCACGGAGTTGGTAGTCAACACATGGCGCCACTATCCCATATATGTGGGCGATGTGAAAGTCAATGACCACAACTATGGCGATGTGCTCGGCGATGGCACCGTCTCATACGACCATAGTATGGCCACCCTCACCCTGCGCGCTACCGAGCTGCCGACCCTCGCTTATTATGGCACTGATGATTACGACCGCCTCAACATTACTCTTAATGGCGACGTGACCATCAACGGCAGGCTATATTTTAAGGGTGAAGCTCAAATCACCGGCCGTTGGCACAAACTCACCGTCAACAACACCTCATCAGACTATGGCGTTGCCACATCTGACTATCTGTATATCTATAACACCGAGCTCAGCGTCAACGCCCCCTTCGGCATCGTGGGCGTGAATGATGCAGCCAAATGCAAGCTCTCGGCCTCTGACGTGGATATCACCAGCACTGAAGCTGCTTGGATAGACGTAGAGCCGCTACTCGTCAATGTGAATATTATATCGCCCGAGGGCGCTACTTACGGATCTTCAGTGGTCTATGGCAACATACACCAGGCTTATAACACTGACGGCGTGGCCTGCACTCAGATGCAGTTCCGCTCCGTGCAGCAGCGTGCTTATCCTATCTTTGTGGCCGGACAGCAAGTCACTGCCGAAAACAGCAGCAATATCACCGGCGACGGCACTATCAGCTATGACCACGACACCAATACCCTCACACTTGACAATACCTACCTCAAAGTTGATGTCGAGGACTCTGAGCACGGCCTCTTGATTGACGCTCCCGAGGTGACTATCAACGTGGTGGGCAACAACGTCATCGAGGCTTCGATAGGCCTTTTCATCTCAGCCGAAAACATCACCGGCGGCGGCACACTCAATATCGATTCTCAAGAAGCCATCAAGTTTATCAACTCGCTGACCATCTCTGATGTCGATGTCATCGCCCTGGGTAGCTACAGCGGTATCCGTAATGCCGGCTCCAGCGATGCTACTCTCATCATCAACAATGCCACCGTGGAGGCCGAAGGCGCTTCGCTCGGCTCTATGGCTAATTTCTCCGAGCTTAAGCTCATTCACGCTGACTTTGTTGACCACACCGATGCCAAGTTAAGCTTCGTGGAAAATGGATTCGGCAACTACTGGGCGCTCACTGATGCCGCCGGCAATCTCATCACTGACCGCGTGTGCATCGCTCCCTCTGCCGGTGTCAATGACATCACCGAGGCTCAGGATGTCACCATCGACGCTGTCTATGGCATTGACGGCCGCATACGCCCCGCTATGACCCCCGGTCTCAACATTGTGCGCTACAGCGACGGCTCTGTGCGCAAGTTAATCATCAAGTGATTGTTTCCCGATAGGCCGGCTGATGGCGTGAGACTCACACGCCGCTGAGCCCCCCTCAGCCGGCCATCTTTAATCAATCACTCGCCTAATGCTTAGATAGTAATATCTTATGGCAGAAACCTCTACCTCCGAGCATCTCCACCTCCACTGCAGATGCTCGGATTTTTTACAACCACATCACCAACCAACACTCTAATATATAGCAATAACCATGTCAAGCAACAACACCCCGACCCCTGACCGCGAGCGCTGCGCCGCCATCGCCGATAAGGTGGTGTCAGGCTCTATGCCCGACCAAAATGACTATTCTCTGATGATAAGCTGTGCTGACTATGTTATGCACGAGATGCAGCGTGCCAAGGAGCAAGCCGACATTGACGCCCTCATAGCCCTGCCGGCCGAATATCCTTGCGTCGATATCTTCTTCAAGGTGCTCGAGAAAGCAGCCTCAGCCGCCGACGGCTTCCCCGCCTTCGATGCCGACCGCCGCGCCCGCTACGATGCCCTGGTAGAGTACGTCCTGCAAGCCAAGGCTGACGACTGACCGCCCATCGCCCACCGCGCTGCCCATCGCCCGCCCCAAGAGACGCCTCTAACTTCAGGCTGAAAGCCGTTACCACGGCGAGCCTGGAAGGCTCGCCGTGCATTAGCCGGGGGCAAGGCCGTCGGGGACGGCCGCAGCCCTCGGATAGCCTCGTCATCATCATAAAGTCTGCAAAGACGCAACCTTGCCCCCAC
>JAEDNZ010000204.1 GCA_016302215.1 Muribaculaceae bacterium | reverse complement strand
TTTGAGGCCTACAGCGAGTGGCAAGGCGTGCAGGAGTTAGGCTTCTCGCTCGTCGATGCCAAGGTGCCTGACGATGACACCATCGCGCCGGAGAAGGCTGAGGCCGTCGGCGGCACGGTGGAGACTGACACGTCAGCGCCTATCAAGGCCAAAGATGCCGTCAGCAAATTGCTCTATGACTTTGTGGTCAACGACGACGCTCTGATTATCAACCTGCAAGAGCCCTACGACCGCATCGAGAAGACCACGGTCACCTTCACCGTAGATGGCG
This sequence comes from Muribaculaceae bacterium, assembly GCA_016302215.1. Lineage (GTDB taxonomy): Bacteria > Bacteroidota > Bacteroidia > Bacteroidales > Muribaculaceae > CAG-873. Next base: position 2,724 of record JAEDNZ010000204.1, on the reverse strand, counting down.
TGCGAGACCTCAACGGCAACGAGATTTTGAGCCCCATCACCTGGAGTGCTTATATTGACCGTAACCAGCTCAAATGGGATGAGTCGCAGCTCACTATCACCAAGCAATTCAACGAGGAGCGGCAGTTCACCGTGCGTGCCACCAACGGCGGCGGCGCTCTCCAGTATTACACCATAGAGAATATGCCGTCGTGGCTCGATGTGGAGCCGGCGAGCGGCACCATAGCCCCGGCTTCATACGTCGATGTGGTCTTCACCATCGACCCGAGCCTCAATATCGGCACATACGACGAAGTGGTGTATCTGCGCAGCGACAACAATGTGGTGGAGGCTCTGCCCATCACTATCAAAGTGCAAGGCGACAGACCGCAGTGGGCTGTTGACCCCTCGCAGTTTAAGTATAATATGTCGGTGTTCGGAAAGCTCAAGATTGACAATGTGTTCTCGTCAGACCCCGACGATATGATAGCAGTCTTTGACTGCGACAGATGTGTAGGTGTTGCCTCCAACGAGTATTACAGCGACGTGGATATGTACTACGTCATGCTCACCATCTACTCTAACGAGGTGCGCTCGCGCAACCTGGAGTTCCGCATCTGGGATGCAGGCACCGGCGCCACATATATCGCCGAGCCGGATTGCGACATTGACTTCGTCAACGATGCCGTCATCGGCAGCCCCGCGCAGCCCGTGGTATTCGCCACCTGCGACACGCGCGTGCAGTCGATACCGCTGGAGCGCGGCTGGAATTGGGTGTCGTTTGCCATCTCCAACTCCAAATTCAACGACCTCGACGTGCTTCTCGCTCCCTATCCCTGGCAGTCTGATGACCAGATTAAGAGCGAGAAATCCGGCACCTTCGCCAACTACAGCGCGGCGAGCGCCTGCTGGCTCGGCTCACTCAAAGCCATACACAACGACGAGATGTATCTGGTGCACAGCCCGCTGGATATGACGCTCGAGCTTACCGGCGTCCCCGTCAAGCCTATGGATATGCCGCTGACCATCTTGGGTACGCGTGCCGATGGCACACCGCGTTGGAGCTATATCTCCTATCTGCCGGAGTGCAACCTCACCCTCAAGGAGGCTCTCGCCGGATACGATGCCGCTGAGGGCGACATCATCAAGTCGCAGTCTCAGATGGCAATGTATGCTGACAACTTGGGCTGGATTGGCAGCCTCACATATATGGAGAGCGGTAAGGGTTATATGCTGCAGCGTCAGTCCTCTGCTGATGCCGAGCTGACTTATCCCGCCGCATCGACGGTGGGCCGCAGGGTAAAGGCCAAAGATGTCTCGGCTCTCCCGGCACTTGATGCCGTGAGCCGCTATGAGTCAAATATGACAGCAGTGGTGGCCGTGGAGGGCATAGACCTCGCCGAGGGCGATGTGCTTGCCGCATACGTCGGCGGCGAGCTGCGTGGGCAGGCCAAGGCCACGCTGCTGCCCGATGGCCGCGAGCTGTTGTTGCTGACCATCAGCGGAGATGAGGCGCGTCCCGTTGACTTCGTGGTGGAGCGTGCCGGCGCCCCGGTGGCCACCGCCACTGCCGCCGTTACCTACACGGCTCACGCCAATATAGGCACTATCGGCGAGCCTTTAGTCATACATTTCGGTGATGATGCCACCGCCACATGGGTTTATCCCTCGCCATTCACTGAAGCGCTGCATATCAGAGCTATGCTCACTGCCGGCGCGCAAGCCTCGGTGATGGTATCGACAGTGTCCGGCACCATCGTGGCGGCTTGGCATGACTGCTGCGATGCCGACGGCGCCGTAGATGTGCTATGGTCGGTGCCCTTGGGCACTCCCGCCGGCGTGTATATCGTCAGCATCATCGCCACTGATGCCGAGCCGCGCCATATTAAAGTAATCAAGAAGTAACACTCCTCATAATATATTGAGTCATGAAACGTCATTTTATGAGATACTATAAGATAGCACTGCTCGTAGCCGCTGCTGCGGCTCAGATGCAGTGCTCCGATGATAACAACAACGATGAGCCGCTGCCCCAGCAGCCACGCCCGGAGTGGACCGTGGCTGACGAGCAGCACGCCGTGACCGCCGCGCCGCAGTGGTCGGCTCCCGCGCCTGCCTATGGCGAGGCGCCGCAGTGGGTGGCCGCCCTCGCCGGCAATGATGCCGCGCCGCAGTGGCAGGCTCCGGACCACTCGCTGTATCCGTCGAGCATGACGGCGGTGACCAAGCTGCCGATGCTCCTTGAGGCCTTTGCCGGCGACGGCGATGAGATGGCGGCATTCATCGGCGATGACTGCCGCGGTGTGGCGCAGAAGGTCACTGCCGGCGACCGCACGCTCTACTTCATACAGATTAAGGCGGCGAGCGAGGAGACCGGCTCGGTGCAGCTGCGCTATTACTGCAGCGCCCTGACACGCATCTTTACCGCCACAGCCGTGCCTTTCGTCATCAATGACGTGTATGGCACTGCTGATGAGCCGGCAGTCCCCGACTTCGCTCAATCGGGTCGCTACCCCGTCACCGCTACGGCCTACCTGCGTCTCGATGGCGAGGCTCTGCCTTTTACGCCCTCAGCCGACGATGAGATTGCCGCCTTTGCGGGCGATGAGTGTCGCAGTGTGCTCCATTGGGCCGATGCCGACGCCGCTACATATTGCTTGACGCTCATGGCCAATGATGCCTCAGAGCGCTTGTCGCTCAGATATTACAGCGCGCTCACCGGCGCCACATATACAGCCGACGCCAC
>JAEDNZ010000028.1 GCA_016302215.1 Muribaculaceae bacterium | reverse complement strand
CTGCCTCGCCAGCTACGCCGGAGAGGCTTGCTTCAGAATGGTGTCACGCCTGACATCTCGATAGCCGCACCCCGGCGCTCAAAAAGGAGTGGAAACATCGGTGCGCCCCCAGGTAGAGCGGTCAAGGTTGCGGTAGCTCACCGCCTCATTCATGTGCTGCGCCTCAATGGTCTCGCTGCCCGCCAGGTCAGCTATCGTGCGCGCTACCTTGAGAATGCGGTCATAGGCTCGCGCCGACATATCATACTTATTGATGGCATTGCGCAAGATATCCATCACCTTGGGGCTTAGGGCGCAATAACGGGCGAGCATACGCGGCGTCATCTGAGCATTGCAATGCACGTCGGGCTCGCCGGCAAAACGCCGTTGCTGTATCTCACGCGCGGCGATGACACGCGCCCTGATGGCGGCGCTGGACTCGCCGCTGCGCATCGACGAGAGCTCGTCAAAAGGCACGGGCAGTATCTCACACTGTATGTCAATGCGGTCAAGCAAAGGCCCGGAGATGCGCCCCAGATACTTCACCACAGCTCCCGGAGGACACGTGCAAGGCTTGGTTGGGTGGTTGTAATAGCCGCAGGGACAGGGGTTCATCGACGCCACGAGCATAAATCCGGCCGGATACTCCACGGCATAGCGAGCGCGCGAGATGGATATATGCCTATCCTCCAGCGGCTGCCGCAGCACCTCGAGGACCGTGCGCGGAAACTCCGGGAACTCGTCAAGGAAGAGCACGCCATTGTGGGCCAGCGATATCTCGCCGGGCATGGGGTTGGCGCCACCGCCCACGAGCGCCACAGGCGAGATGGTGTGGTGAGGCGAGCGAAACGGCCTATGCGTCATCAGCCGCGAGCCTCGCTTGAGCTTGCCGGCCACCGAGTGTATCTTAGTGGTCTCAAGAGCCTCGCCTAAGGTCAGCGGCGGCATGATTGAGGGCAAGCGCTTGGCCATCATTGACTTGCCGGCACCGGGAGGCCCCACCAGCAATATGTTGTGTCCGCCGGCACACGCCACCTCCAGCGCGCGCTTGACATTCTCCTGACCCTTGACATCGGCAAAATCGCAGTCAAAGATGCCCATTGACGATGCAAACTCGGCGCGCGTATCTACCACCGTGGGCTGCAGCTGTTCAGCTCCCCGCAGGAAATCAATCACCTGACGCAGTGTCTCCACGCCATATACCGCTATATTGTTGACCACGGCAGCCTCAGTGACATTGGCCTCCGGCACTATAATACCCTTGAAGCCGCGCGCACGCGCCTCGATAGCCATAGGCAGCACGCCACGTATAGGCTGCACCGAGCCATCGAGCGACAGCTCGCCCATAATCATATATTTATCAAGCTCCGGAGCCTCAAACAGCCCGGTGGCCGTGAGCACGCCGATGGCGATAGGCAGGTCATAGGCTGAGCCTTCTTTCTTGACATCGGCGGGAGCCATATTCACCACGATGCCCTTGCGAGGCATCTCATATCCCGACTGCTTCATGGCCGCACGCACACGCTCATAGCTCTCCTTGACGGCGGTGTCAGGCAAGCCCACTATCGTGTAAGCAAAGCCCTTGTCGGCCACCACCTCTATGGTCACCACAATAGCGTCGATACCGGTCACGGCAGCTCCATAAGTTTTTACTAACATAGCGTTGATGATGATGTATGGTTCCTTATTAAAGCTTATTTGATGTCAGGGATTATTTTATCGTTGAGATAGCGCTCGGCAGCTGTGACTGACGGCGTGCCGAAGAGCCTACAGCCCGCCGAATCGACCACCACAAAATAAGGGAGCGAGGGCACCGCCAAGCGGTCAATGCCCGGCGACGCGAGAGCCGCTGCACACCAGCCCTGGCGCCATGTGGCGCTATCGGTGCGCACCGTGCGATGCCACATTGACGTGTCGGCATCGAGCGTGAAATCCACGATGGCAAAGCGCCCGCGGCTCAGCCGTCGCGCCAGCCGCCGCAGCGCCGGCACTATCGAGTCCGGCCGGCCGCACTCCTTGTCGCTAAGCGCGAGCAAGGCATACCTCTGGCGGCTCGGGTCAAACGTGGCCATAGAGTCAGCGCGCGCCACATAGTGTATGGGCAGCACGCGCCGTGCATCGCGCGCACCTACCACGCTCCCCAGCAGATAGCTGTAGCCCGACACCAAAGCTGCCGGCCGAGCCTCCGCCGCGATGACAGCCATCAGCGAGTCGGCGCCATAAGGGTCGTGAGCGCTGTCATAGGCCGTGATGAGCATCAGCGTGGACACCACATCATCGCTATGCCCCGCCACGTATGAGCTGATGACACTATTGCGGCGCTGCCACGACGCGCCCTGCAAGGTCTCGGCATTGTCGCTCAGCGCTTGGGCAAAACGGGCGGCATCATCGCTGCCGCTCACCGTCACCGCGTAAGGATTGTTGCGCCGCAGAGTGCACTCCAGCTCATCGCCATTGGCGGCATATAACCACGCCAAAGTGCGATAGTCATTATCCATAATCTCCACCAGCGTAGGCTCTGACGAGGCTCCGTCATATTTAAACTTGCCGTCAAGGACAGCCGTCACGCCCATCTTCAGAGCACCGTCGCCGTAGTAAGCCACACGCAAATTCATCGTCGGAGCGCCCTCGATGGTGCCCTCGATATGAAAACTGTCGCTATTGCCACAGCCCGACAGCGCTGCCACAAGAGCCGCCACAGCCACCGCCTGACACATTCTTATTACTCGTATCATAATCAAACTATACTGCTGACGCGCCCCTGCGCATCGCTCCCACAAAGGTAAGCATTTCTTCCGACACACCAAGCAAAAAAGCGCTTAGCACATTCGCTGCACGTTGTTTCATTGGAAAGGCATACCATATACGATTAGAATGGTAACTCGGCAAAATAATCTGACATAGGGTCATTTAATGTATCTGCATCACGAGCCAAAGATAAATCAGATAACTTGTTTCTATAATACTGACACATTAGAGCGTCATCTAATTCTTTTCGTCTTTCCCTTGAAATTGAAGCAAATAGTTCCTCTTTTTCAATACCAAGAAATCGACGTCCGCATAGCGAGGACGCAATGCCTGTGGTAGAAGAGCCGGCGAATGGATCGAGAATCCAATCATCCTTTTGCGTACTTGCAAGTATAATCCTTGTAAGAATAGCTATTGGCTTTTGTGTAGGGTGTTTTCCGCATGATTTTTCCCAACGACCTATTGCCGGTAACCGCCAAACATCTGTCATCTGCTTACCGCCATTAATGGCTTTCATCAAGTCGTAATTATATCTATGCGGCACCTTGGGATACTTACGCGCCCAAATTATAAATTCCGTAGAGTATGTAAAAAATCTGCATGATATATTAGGCGGTGGGTTGGTCTTTGCCCAGGTTATTACATTTAAAATCTTATATCCCAACTCCGTAAGGATATTTGCTATTGAAAAAATATTGTGATGAGTTCCTGAAATCCAAATAGTGCCATTGTCCTTCAGTTTCTCTCTACATAATGAAAGCCACCGTCTATTAAAGTCCTCAATTGCCTCCCAAGAGCCTCCTTTATCCCAATCGCCCTTATCAACACACACTACTTTGCCGGCTTGATAGCTTATACCCCCATTTGAAAGAAAGTAGGGAGGATCTGCAAAGATCATATCAAACTTAAACTCAAACTGCGGTAACACCTCAAAGCAATCACCATTTACAATGGTGAAATCTCTGTTGTCTGATTTGTAAAATGGTACTATCATCTATCATTTAATTCGGTACTGCACCGCACCCAATACTACCGGCCAATCTATACCTGCTGTTTTAGTTTATCAATAAAGGCATTTATACTTGTAAGATTATAGACATTAGGGATATGGGCGAGTGCTTCTTCAAGCTTATTGCTTGCCGACCGCCAACCTATCCCATCTGTTATCCAAACAAATTCAAAGCCGGCGACAGAATTAATCTTTGGCGCCAATTCTGTATATGAGCGCGCCACCTCGTTTAGTTTAGAGCCGCCCCCCGAGTAGAAGTTAGCTTCTATAAGATATACCTTGTCACGAGTTCTAACAACGAAGTCAAATCTCTTATTGTCCACACCTAACACCTTCACTATTTCAGGGAATCGGGTATAATATACCTCTTGCTCAAACTGAACACCATTTCTTTTAAAAATATCAGCTACTATCTCCTCCATAATGTGGCCGCCTCGGTTTTTGCGAGCGTTAGTATCTAACCCAACTTCAACGCCGAATACATAATCGACCAAATTCTTGACCTGTTTAGTTTGAAAAACCTTTGTCAGCCCAGTCTCATTTAAAAATGTGATTACTTGCTCTACACTCTTGAAGTAATCAGTCACTAAATGAATATTGCCACCGGCATCAATAGCCTTCTTATTATCCTTATCTCTCAGAGCAATAAGAATGCCCAAAACCGAGAATGCCTTTGGGTTTTCTTTCCATAAATACCTAACTGATGAAGACATATCCTGCTGACCAAGCAGATAATTAAGCTGATTTAATCGCATAGATATGGCTTGTACATTAGATGTAATTTTTGGGAAATCCACATAATCCTTCAGGGCGAAGTTGGTTTCCTTTAGCTGAGCCATGAATTCATCAAATCTATTCTTCATATTTCAGTATTACATTAGATGATTGTTACTTTTCCTTGATATTCCTCGTAGTTCCTAATTAACAATTCTGTTAAAGTGCCTCTTTTGGTGGGATTAGCGTTAATACACCTATTTGCATATACTCTCTCAATATAGAAATCCTTATAGAGTATATCCAAGAAATCATCTTCGTCATTGCATCCTTTACAATCTGAATTACTCATCATTGCTTTAATACCTGCGCCGGAGATGTCTGTATAAAACTCTTTAAGGCGTATCTGCTCACTATCATCAAACGCCTCCTTTACATAGGAATTAAAGCTTGATGTTCCACCTAATGGGCGATATGGAGGGTCCAGATAGAAAAATGTATAACCTTGTATATATCCTGCTGTTTGCGAGAAATCGCCACTGAGGATTTCCACGCCTTGTAACAACTCACTATCAGCAACAATCACCTCCTCACGACAAATGGCCGGATTTGCATAACGCCCGAAAGGCACGTTAAAATCGCCTTTAGAGTTCTCTCTATATAACCCATTAAAGCATGTGCGATTTAAAAAAATCATATATGCTGCCTGCTCAACATTTGACAACTCACTATGATTAAATCGCTCTCTTATGTTGAGATAATACTCCTTTTGTCCTTCATAACTGCACAACGCCTTAAATGTGGATTGTATGGTTTTTAAAGCGTCAATTAGCCGGTATGGCTCATCTCGTATTACTTTATAGGTGTTTATTAAGCGCACATTTATATCATTAATCACAGCATGCCTTATGTTGTGATAATTTTGCAGCATATAAAACAACATTGCGCCACCACCGACAAATGGCTCAATGTACGTCACATTAGGCTCCCGCCTAAAGGCTCTCGGCAGGTATAAATCTATAGCAGAAAGCAATTGCGATTTACCTCCCGCCCATTTGAGAAAAGGCTTGGCCTCTGTTTTTGTTATAGTTTGCACTATCATTGAGTCACACGTTTGTGGTTCTTTCTCTTTTTTATCTTCCGATTGTCGGTCGCAAATGTAACATTATTTCTATAGCTGTTCTTGTAATTTAACTTTTGATTTGACAATATATAATCAAAATAATACAGAACACACATAGATGATGTATCACAGCAGCGACAAAGTTACAAAACAATTTTTGAATTGGCAACGCCGGGGGCGAAAGTGTGTGTGGCGGCGAGCTTTAGCCTTTTAGGGCGAAAAATTGTCCAAAATGTCAGATATGCCAATATAGAGCACAATTTATTTGCGCTAAATTGCTAACTTTGCACACTCAATCACGACACAGACCAGGCATGACACCCTTTAAGCGTATATTATTGGCAATAGTGATGGCTATGGCAATGACACCTACGGCATTGTCACAGATTGTATCTGACTATTACTCAAAATTTAATGCCGACAGCATACGCACCGACTTTCGTGACCAGCCCTATTTTGGCCTCTATAAGGACAATTATTTTATCTTCGGCCCACCGATAGGCCATAAGCCGACGGCGAGCAACACCAACATTAAGTTTCAGATATCACTGGGTGTGCGCCTCACCAATGCCACTCTCCCCTTCGGCACATATCTGCATCTGTTTTACACGCAGAAGGTGTTCTGGAACATTCTGGAGAACTCTATGCCGATGACTGACCTCAACTTCAACCCGGGCATCGGCCTGACCAAGCCGCTTTTTATCAAAAACAGATATGTGGGCAAGGTGGCGCTCTTGGTAGAGCATGAGAGCAACGGCCGCGACAGCATACAGTCGCGCTCGTGGAATAAGATTTCGCTCGCCGCAAATATCATCATTGACCCCAACATCATGGTTCATGGCAAGGTGTGGATACCTATCATTGATGGCCAGAACAATAAGGATATCCTCAACTATTGCGGCATATATCAGGTGGGCATTCAGGCTATGACTGACAACCGCAAGTTCACAAGCTCAGTCACTCTGGTCAAGCGCAAGGGCTGGAAGCCCAACTATAATGTGATATTAGACTTTGCATACCGCTTCTCCACCAAGTACAACTGGTACTTCTATGCCCAATATTATAATGGCTACGGCGAGGGGCTCCTTGACTACAACAAGCACACGTCGCAGCTACGCCTGGGCATCGTGTTCAAGCCCAACCTCTTCAGCGACTTCTGATTTTACCTTGTGCGCGCAAGTGCCGGAGGCTACCCCTTGGCGTTGAGCGCCAAGAGCCGGTGGCCTATGCGGCAGTACAGACACTTGCGCGCGTCGCAATAGCTGCGTCGCAGCTCTATCAGCGCCTGAGAGGTGAAGGCATCTGGGCAACTGATGCCGGCGCTGACAAAGAGATTTACAATGCTGTTGCTCTCGGGCTGTAGCTGATACAGCACATCTACGGCGGCATCGCGCTGCGCCGCCGAGCCGTAGCGTGTGCCGTAAGCATAGAGCAGCGGCACCACCACGTTGATGAGCAGGATATCCACCGACAGCCGGCCGAAGGCCTTCGCCGTGGTGGTGAAGGCGCCGTGGAAGTTGCAATGGTTCGCCCAATAGCCTTTGAGGGTTATGTCAAAGAGCGCCCGGGCGCTGTCGATGCTATCTACGGCAAAGATGCGCTGCGCTATCTTGAAATCATCGGCTATCATAGCAGCCAGGGCGGCCAGGCGGCGGTGCGGGAATGTAGGAGGGCGCATCCGCGCCATCTTCCAGCCCGGCGACTGCGGTCGCTGCAGCCCGTATTTCGCTGCAAGGAATGTGTATTGCTCGCGTAGCCTACTTACATAATCAGCATCAGTGGCTGACGTGGTGTCCAAAAAGCCGGCTTGGCCGAAGAGTATGCCCTCGACGGCCGTGGCATCGCTGCGGTTATGGAGCAGCACCTTAAGCGGCGTGGCCAGGGCCAGACGCTCAAAGGCATCGTTGTTGATGCTGAAGCCTAAGGCACGCGCCAGCGTCACATAGGCGGCGGCCTGCCAGTCGCCGCCCACACGCTCCACCACTGACATCACGCGATCAACCTTGGCATATATGCGCTCAAATCCCAGCGTCGAAATCCAGTCGGTGATATAAATCTGCGGTATCTCGCACAGCCGGCTCAGGCACGGCAAGGCAGCAGAGCGGTCCATCACCATACGGCGGTAACGCTCGCCGAAGTCAGCAGCGCACGGCAGCAACATCTGCGCTATCTCCTCGCCGTCGGGGCGATAGGCTCGCGCATCGTCTTTGCCCACTACATGCAGCACCACATTATTGTATGCCGGGTCAGTGTCGTGGTGGTGGGCATACCAGTCAGAGGCCTTGACATGGATTTCGACATTGCCCACCCAGGTTTGGTCGCCGATGATGATTTTAGCGTTGAAGAAATCCGGGCCGGCATCATTGTTGAGCAGCCCTTGGTCAATGACACGCACACGTCGCCCATCTACCGTGGCTAAGTCTTGCTGAAGCCACAGCCGATGTTGCCACACATATTGCATTATCTTCTCCATGGCTATCGGGGGCTATGAGGTGGCGTCGGCGATTACACCAGCCGCCTGAAGCTGTCGGGTATCGGTGTAGAGAAATTCATATCGCGCCGCGTGGTGGGGTGCACAAAGCGCAGCGTCATGGCGTGCAGAGCCACACGCCGTATGGGTGATGACTGCGCGCCATAGCGGCGGTCTCCCACGATGGGGTGTCCGGCCTCTTTCATATGCACTCTTATCTGGTTTTTGCGGCCGGTGGCGAGCTGCAGCTCCACCAGCGAGAAAGCGCCGCGCACGCGCAGCGTCTTATAGTCGGTGATGGCGAGCTGGCCGGCAGAGGGGTCGCTCACCGAATACATCTCGTGGGCGCTGTTCTCGGCGAGGTAGCTGCGTATGGTGCCCTCGGCCGGCTCCAAAGCGCCCTCAATGACGGCCACATAGCGCCGCTCCAGCACCATATTGTTCCAATTATACTGCATTGCCTCCTTGGCCTGAAGTGTCTTGGCAAACATCATCAGCCCTGAGGTTGTCTGGTCAAGGCGATGCACAATGAAGAGCTTTGAGCGGGGGTCATTGCGCTTGACCCAATCGCGCAGGATAGAGTATGCCGTGCCCTCACGCTTGGTGTCGGTGCCCATAGATAGCAGTCCATAGCCTTTGTTGACCACGATGATGTCATCGTCCTCATACACGATGCTCAGGCGCGGATTGCTGAAGGTCTGCCACTCGCGCGTGGTGTTAATCCTGATGGTTTCGCCGCCGCTCAGGGGCATATCCCATTGGTGGGTAATATTGTCATTGACCATCACTTGATTGTGGCGCAAAAAATCCTTTACCGTGGTGCGCTTGCGCTCGGGCATCATAGCGTAGAGATACTCGAGGAGGCCGCTCTCGGTGTCGTTGGGCACCACATAGGTGATGATGACATCGGGCTTAACGCCTGAGCGCTCGGCGCCCGGCTTAGTGGGTCTGGATTTGTAGGCCATAGCGATAGGGGCGTGATGGTGGTGGGGGGGGGAGTGGTGGTTATCTGATATTACTTTTTGCGGCGTGCAGCGGTGCGCTTGGGGGTGTCTTTGGCGGCAGCGGCTTGCTTGTCAACAATCTGCATCACCTCCTCAAAAGAGAGGGCTGCAGGGTCGGCGATGCCGCGTGGCAGCTTATAGTTGGCGCCGTGGGCGGCTATATACACGCCGTAACGGCCATTGAGGATTTGCACTTCGGCGTCCTCGGCAAAGGTCTTGACCACCTTTTTGGCCTCGGCGTCGCGCTTGGAGCGTATCAGCTCTATGGCCTCATCGGCGGTGACGGCCGCGGGCTCCATGGTCTTGGGGATAGACACATACTTGCCGTCATGGCGCACATACGGGCCAAAACGGCCTATTCCCACCGTGAGGTCCTTGCCCTCATACTCGCCGATGACGCGGGGGAAGTCAAATAGCTGCAGCGCCTCATCGAGCGTGATCTCTGACATAGACTGGCCTTTGAGGAGCGATGCAAAGCGCGGCTTTTGGTCGCCGTCGCCTGTGCCTATCTGCACCAGAGGGCCGAAACGTCCTATCTTGACCGATACGGGCTGACCCGTCTTGGGGTCAACGCCCAGTTGGCGCTCACCGACACGGTGCTCCAGGCGCATATTCTTGGCATTCTCCACATCGGGGTGGAAGTCGTTGTAGAAGAGGCGTATCTGATCAGCCCAGGGCAGTGAGCCCTCGGCGATGGCATCAAACTTCTCCTCGACATTGGCCGTGAAGTTGTAATCGAGGATTTTCGGGAAATAGCGGGTGAGAAACTCGTTGACCACCATGCCGGTGTCAGTGGGTATGAGCTTGCCCTTATCCGAGCCCACCATCTCGGAGCGCTCTGTCTCCTTGATAGCACCGGAGGGCTGAAGCGTCAGCTCGCAGAACTCACGCTTGACGCCTTCGTGCACGCCTTTCTCGATGTATTCGCGCTGCTGTATGGTGGAGATTGTGGGCGCATAGGTAGATGGACGGCCTATGCCCAGCTCTTCAAGTTTCTTGACCAGCGAGGCCTCGGTGTAGCGCGGCGGCTGCTGTGTGAACCGCTCTGTGGCGGTGATGGCGGTGGCGCTGACCTTATCGCCCGGGGCGAGCGGCGGCAAGATAGAGGTGTCGCCATCGGCGGCTGCAGTGTCATCGTCATGGCCCTCGATATATACTTTCAGGAAGCCGTCAAACTTGATTACCTCGCCCGTGGCTGTGAAGTGCTCTCTGCGCGAAGAGATAGCCACCTCGGCAGTGGTCTTCTCTATCTCGGCATCTGCCATCTGCGAGGCTATGGCGCGCTTGTATATCAGCGAGTAGAGGCGCTTCTCCTGCACGGTGCCATCGGTGAGCGTGGCGTGGTCAAAGTAAGTGGGGCGTATGGCCTCGTGAGCCTCTTGGGCGCCTTTGGAGGTGGTGTGGTAGTTGCGCACCTTGATGTATCGCTCGCCCATATCGGTGCGTATCTTTTCTTTGATGGCGTTGATGGCCATAGCCGAGAGGTTGAGCGAGTCAGTACGCATATATGTGATATGACCGGCCTCATACAGCCGCTGGGCCACCATCATGGTCTGCGCCACCGTAAATCCCAGCTTGCGCGATGCCTCCTGCTGCAAGGTAGAAGTGGTGAATGGCGGCGCCGGTGATTTTTTGAGCGGGCGCACGGTGACGTCGCCCACTGTCAGCTCGGCGCCATGGCAGTCGCTGAGAAATCGGCGAGCGGCGTCCTTGTCGGCCAGGCGTGCCGACAGCTCGGCGCGGAAGGGCTGACCGGCGCCGGCCAGTGTGGCGCTTACACGATAGTAAGGCGTGCACTCAAAGGAGCGTATCTCGTTTTCGCGCTCGCAGATGAGGCGCACAGCCACTGACTGCACGCGCCCGGCCGAGAGCGATGGCTTGATTTTCTTCCACAGCACGGGCGAGAGCTCAAACCCCACTATGCGGTCGAGCACGCGCCGAGCCTGCTGGGCATCGACACGCCCCATGTCTATGCCACGCGGGTTGCTGATAGCGTGGAGGATAGCGGACTTTGTGATTTCGTGAAACACAATGCGGCGTGTGGTCTGGGGCTTGAGGCCGAGCACCTCATACAGGTGCCAGGCTATGGCTTCACCCTCGCGGTCTTCATCGGAAGCCAGCCACACCATGTCGGCCTTGGATGCTGCCTTGCGCAGCTCGCTCACCACATGCTCTTTGTCATCGGGTATCTCGTAAATAGGGCTAAAGCCATGGTCTATGTCAATGCTGAAGTTTTTCTTGCGCAAGTCGCGAATATGCCCGTAGCTTGACATTACTTTATAGTCGGGGCCCAGAAATTTTTCTATCGTCTTCGCCTTAGCCGGCGACTCCACTATTACGAGATTTTTCATTATATATCAATGTGTGGTCTGTGTAGTTTTAGGCCACAAAATTACGAAAAGAAATTGAAAGCGCCGCAACAGTTGCGCCCGCAATTGTCTTTTTTTATATTTTTACTCCCAAAAAATAGCCTTCATCGCTATGCTTCGTCGCCACCGTCACCGGTGTCGGAGGCAGCGACAGCCGCTGATTTGCGGGCGGCATCATCGCGCTCGTAAGCCTCCACGATGCGCTGCACCAGAGGGTGGCGCACGATGTCTTTCTTGCCGAACTCTATGCGTGCGATGCCGGGCACACCATCGAGCACACGCATGGCCTGCACCAGGCCAGACACGGTGGTGCGCGGCAAGTCAATCTGTGTCACGTCGCCGGTGACTATCATCTTGGCATTCATGCCCAGGCGTGTCAGAAACATCTTAATCTGATGGGTGGTGGTGTTCTGAGCTTCATCGAGCACTATGATGGCATCATTGAGCGTGCGGCCGCGCATAAAAGCCAGGGGAGCTATCTGTATCACCTTGGTGTCCATATACTCGCGGAGCTTGACGGCGGGTATCATATCCTCGAGGGCATCATAGAGGGGCTGCAGATATGGGTCAATCTTGTCCTTCATATCGCCGGGGAGGAAGCCCAGCTTCTCGCCGGCCTCGACTGCCGGGCGCGAGAGTATGATTTTGCGGGCCTCGCGATTTTTGAGGGCCCGCACTGCCAGCGCTATCGCCACGTAGGTCTTGCCGGTGCCGGCGGGTCCCAGGGCAAAGGTGAGGTCATTATGTGCGAAAGCCTCCACGAGGCGCTGCTGATTGGGTGTGCGCCCCTGTATGGGCTTGCCGTTGATGCCGTAGATGATGACGCTGTCTTTCTTTATCTCCTTGGGGGCATCGCCCTTGACGATGTCGAGGATTACGTCCTCGGGCAGGGCGTTGTGCTGCACCACATATTCCTCGAGCTCCTTGACTTTCTTCTCAAAGAGGGCGGTCTCGCTCTCCTCTCCTATGACCTTGATTACGGAGCCACGGGCGGCGATGCGCAGCTTGGGGAAGAGGTTGCGCAGCAGGTGCATATTGCAGTTGTTGACCCCGTAGAAGCTCACGGGGTCAGCATTGTCGATGATGATAATGCGTTCAATCATACGTTTTTGAGGGGATTGTATTTATTGCACGGCGAGCGTGGCGAGGAAGCTGACGGCCGATGCCGAGTCAAAGGCAGAGCCTATCATTATCACCATTACGGCCTCAGTGGTGCCGGGGATAGAGTACACGCCTATGGTGCCTGCCGTGCCGGTGATGTAGTGCAGGGGTCCGCCGTCGAGGTCAATCTCCTTGACAGATGCCACACTCAGGCCGAATGGGCGGCCGGCCTTGGCAAGAAGGCTTTGGTGAGACTCGTTGTTTTGGGCATCGCGCATGATGCCTATCAGTGCCGACATATCGGCAGCGCTGAAGACGTCCATATCCATCTTGGAGGAGAGGCCTTCGTTGCGCTCAAAGCCCAGGGGGGCGCTCATTGTCACGCCATATTTTGAGTAGATGGTATTTTGCGCTCCGGCCACAAAGAAGGCGATGGCGCACAAGAGGGTTAATACTACACGTCTCATTTTTGCTTTACTGTTAGAGTGTTGGGGTGTCTTGTAGGTTGGGTTATCGTTGCGAGGGTGATGATATGTGGCGGCTCTCACTGAGCGGTGAGGCCGCCATCAATGAGATAATGGCCGCCGGTGCAGAAGCGAGCTCCGGCCAGATAATACACCATGTCGGCCACCTCGTCAGGGCGGCCGGCCTTGCCGCGGACAAAGAGGGCGTCTTCGTCGGCCCACTGCTCAGCCACTGTGGTGTCTGGGTGGGTGTCGGCATAGGTGCTGAAGATGTTATCAACGAGCGGGGTGGCTATGGTAGAGGGGCACACGGCGTTGACCCTGATGCCTTTGGGACCCAGCTCCAGCGCCAGGCTGCGCGTGATTTGTCCGAGGGCTCCTTTGGTTAGGCCGTAGCCGAAGTTGCCTCGCTTGCCTATAAACCACTGGTCAGAGCAGTTGATGATGATAGCTCCGCCGCCGTCCACGGCAAGAGCGTCAATGGATGCGCGCACGGTGTTGATGGTGCCGCGTATGTTCACGGCGATGAGCAAGTCAAGCTCGGCATCGGTGATGTCGTAGATAGTGTTGCGGCGATGGATGCCGGCGTTGGCAAAGACGCAATCGAGGCGGCCGAAACGGCTCAGCGTCATCGCCACGGCGCGCTGCATCGCCTGCAGTGAGCGCGTATCAGCCTCCACACACATCAGCCTCTCGGGAGCGTCGAGGCTGCGGCAGAGGGCTTCGGCCTCTGAAATATTGATGTCGATGAGGGCCACATTCCAGCCCTCATCGACAAATTTGCGCACCGTGGCCGCCCCTATGCCGGTGGCGCCGCCGGTGATTAGTAGTGTGGGTATCGTATTCACAATAAGCTGCTGAGCATCAGTCTCTAAGGCTCTCTCGCTCGCCCACTATCTGGAAGTCGTTGCTGCGCACAAAGTTGAGGATTTCGTCGCGCACGGCTGACGGCTCGATGTCGGCCTCAATGCGTCGCAGCGCGTTGAACAGCGATGTTGACGACTGATAGATATGGCGATAGGCCTTGGCGATATCTTCTATTTGCTCCTCGGTGAAGTGGGCGTGCTTTTTGAGCACGATAGCGTTGGCGCCGTAGTATTTGGCCGGGTTGTGGGCTATGATGCAATATGGCGGCACGTTAGAGCTGATGCGGCAACCACCTTTGACGAGGGCGAGGGTGCCCACCTTGACGTTTTCGTGCAAAATGACGTTTGACGACAAGATGCTGCCACGCTGCACTGTGACATCGCCGGCCACGGTGACGCCGTTGCCCAGCACACAGTTCTCGTCAATGCGTGAGTCATGGCCTATATGCGACTCAGCCATCACAAAGCAGTTTGCACCTACCGATGTGACGCCGTCGGCATGGATGCTGCGGTTGATGATGACGTGCTCACGGATGACGGTATTGTCGCCGATGACACACTGCGAGTCGCAGCCTTTCCAGCGGAAATCTTGCGGCGTGGCGCTGACGATAGCGCCTTGAAAGATTTTCACGCCGGCGCCCAGGCGTGCTCCGGCGAGCACAGAGGCGTATGGCATTATTTCGCAGTTGTCGCCTATGACCACGTCCTTGTCAACGTAGGCAAACGGGTGGATAGTGACATTGGCACCTATTTTGGCGCCGGAGTCAACGTATGCGAGAGGGCTTATCATGATGTATTGATTTAAATTTAAGAGAGATATTGCTAAGTAGGTGATTAACGGCCGCCGCCCAAGCTCTGATAGAGGCTGATGACGGCGAGGGCTTGCATCTGGCGGCATGCTATCTCATTCATCTGGGCGCTGAGCAGGCCCTGCTGGGCGGTGAGCACTTCGAGATAGGTGCCGTTGTAGTAGTTGAGCAAGTCAGTGGTGTAGCTCAGCGCCTTGGTCATATCATCGACCTGGAGAGCGAGGAATTTGGATTTCTCCACATTCTTCTGATACACCACCATGGCCTCGCTGACCTCGGAGGCAGCAGACATGAGGGTGTATTCAAAGTTGTTGAGCGCCTGCTGCTGCTGAGCCTTGGCAGCCTTGAGCTTGGCGATGTTCTGGCCGCGCGAGAAGAGGGGAGCCACCAGCGAGCCGGCAAGCTGATAAAACCACTCGCCTGGATTTCTCACCGTGCTGCCCACGATGTTGCTAAATCCGCCCTGGAATGATATTGACAGGCCGGGGTAGAAGGCGGCGCGAGCGGCATTGGTGGTGTAGTAGGCGGCAGCGAGATTCATCTCGGCGGCACGCACGTCGGGGCGAGCGGCGAGCTCGCGCATCGGCACACCCTCGCGGTAGATTGCGGGCACGGTGAGCGTAGCTGTGCCTGGGATGGCAAATGTCTGCGGCATCACATTGAGCAGCAGCGACATGGTGTTATTCATCTCATGGAGCTTCACCTCAATGTCAGTGATGGAGGCGAGAATGCTGTAGTAGTTGGCCTCGGATTGCACTACCGAAGCCTCGTTGG
>JAEDNZ010000203.1 GCA_016302215.1 Muribaculaceae bacterium | reverse complement strand
CAAAAACAATCGAACATTTTATATCAGGTATGATAAATCGCATTCTAATAAGAATTAAGGTCGTGCAGATACTTTATTCTTATCTGTTGAGCCGCAGTGAGTTCAAAATAGAAGTAGCCCCGGAGACCACGTCTCGAGACCGTAAATTCGCTTATGCTGTTTATCTTGATATGATGCAGCTGCTGCTGGAGCTGTCGGGTGTCAAGACACCGATACAGGGGCGTCAGTTGCCACAGATAGCTGTAGAGAAGCGCCTCGCCTCTAATCGTGTGGCACACGCGCTGGCTGATAATGACACATTCAAGGCTGTGGTGCTCAAGGCTTCGGCCGACGATATCAATGCTTTTGCTCCTATCATGCAGTCGCTCCACGATAAGATTGTGGCGTCAGTGGCTTTTGCCGATTTTAAGAAGGTGCGCAACCATCAGCTTGCTAATGACGTGAAGATGTGGGCGTTGGTGCTGAAGACCACTATTGCCAAGGACCGCAGCGTAGAGGAGGTGATGCGTGCCAACCCCGAGTTTACGATGGCCGGCTTCCGCCGCGGCATAGATATGCTTGTGCATACGTTGGAGTCATTCAATGACTCGCGCTCGGCCTACACCAATGCCCGCCGCGAGCTGGAGCAGTCGCTCGATAAGGCTTACGACCTGTATCACGCTATGTTTGCGCTGATACTCGACCTCGCAGCCGAGCAGGAGATGCGCCTGGAGACCGCGCGCAACAAGTATCTCGCCACCGATGATGAGCTCAACCCCGATATGCGTTTTGTCAACGGCCCGCTGGTGCAGCGCCTGCGTGCCGATGAGTATTTTTGCGACTATATCAAGAGCCACGATATCACGTGGCAGGACCAGCCGGCGCTGTTGCGCTCGCTGCTTGACAGCATCTTGGCGTCGGAGATGTATCGCGACTATATGTCGGGCGACCCGGTGTCGTTTGATGGCGACTGCGCCTTCTGGCGTGATGTGCTGCGCCTGATTATCTTGCCCTCTGACGAGCTTGCTGATGCCATCGAGGAGAAGTCAGTGTATTGGAATGATGACCTCCACATCATGGGCACTTTTGTGCTTAAGACCTTGCGCCAATTTGGCCAGGGCGGCGAGGACGCCCCGCTCACGTTCTTGCCCAAGTATAAGGACGATGAAGATGCCGAGTTTGGCGACCGCCTCTTTGCGCTCGCCGTGGAGCATCGCGAGGAATATCGCTCATACATTGACAGCTTTGTCAATTCGTCGTGGGATCCTGACCGCCTCGCCTTTATGGATATCGTGCTTATGATTTCGGCCATTGCCGAGATGGTCAATTTCCCCGCCATCCCTATCCCCGTGAGCATGAACGAGTATGTGGAGATAGCAAATATGTACTCCACAGACCGCAGCGGCGCCTTTATCAACGGCACTCTGTATTCAATCGTCAACAAGCTCAAGGCTGATGGCAAGCTGCTGAAGGCTATTGACTGAAATTTGCAGCATCGCCTCACTCGCAAACAACGATAAAAACAATAATATTATATAACACCCATCTCAAAAAAAGACTAAGCAACTATGACACCTGCGTTCATCTTACTGCAGCAGGCTGCCGGCGCACAGGCAGCGCAAGCCCCCGGTGGCGGCTTCTCAGGCATCATCATGATAGTGGTGCTGATAGCCATTTTCTACTTCTTCATGATACGCCCGCAGCAGAAGCGCCAAAAGGAAATACGCAAATTCCGCGAAAGCCTTGACAAAGGCTCGAAGATTGTAACCGCCGGCGGCATCTACGGCACTATCAGCGAGGTTAAGGGCAACAGCTTCTTGGTGACGGTAGCCGACGGTGTGCGTCTGCGCATCGACAAAGGCTCGGTGTATCCGTCAGCTGACGATGCTAACCAAGCCTCTCAGGAGCAGCAAGGCAAGTAATCAACATAGCATCGTGACCACGCCGGATGAAGAGCCCGGTAGAAATATATAAGCGCATTGCGGCTCTGCTGCGCTCGCAGCGGGGGCATAATGCGCTTGTGTTTTTGGGCTTTCTCGCCATGGCCATCACGCTGTGGTTTGTGCTGTCGCTCAGCGAGGAGGAGCAGTGCGACATGCGTATGCCGGTGCGTCTCACCCATGTGCCTGACTCGGTGACGATCATCACGCGTGTGCCGTCGTCGCTGAGCGTAAGTGCTTCAGCCAAAGGTACTCAGCTGCTCAAGATGGGCTACGGCACGGCGCCGGCGTTGGAGATAGACTTCCGCATCTACGGCCAGCGTGGCGCAGTCAAGCTCAGCTCTGCCGACCTTAAGGCGTTGGCGCGCTCGGCCCTGGGTGGCGGCACGGTGATGGTGGTGTCGCCTGACACTATCAACCTGGCCTACACCACTCGCCCCGGCCTTAAGCTGCCCATCGTGGTAGATGCCAATGTCACGCCGGGACCGCAAGCCACCGTGTCAGGGCGGCCGCGCTTGTCGGTGGATAGTGTGCAGGTGTATTCGCTCAACAGAATGCCGGCGAGCATAGACCACATCCTCACCGAGCCGATAAGGCTCACCGATGTCAACGAAGACGTGACAATGCGCGTGAGGCTCATCGCGCCGGATAAGGCGCGCGTCATTCCTGACAGCGTAGATGTCACCTTTGGCGTGGAGCGCCTGATACTCAAGACCCGCCGCGTGGTCATTGAGCCTATACATGTGCCTGCCAATTGCAAGCTTATCACATTCCCGGCGCAGATTGATGTGCACTATATGGTGCCGATGAGTGTGTATAAGCATAGCGCGCCGCAGTTTAGGGTGGTGGCTGACTATGGCCGGCTCAATCAGAGCAGCGGCTCACACAATATCAAGCTGCGCTTGGTAGATGTGCCTGACAATCTGCAAAATGTACATCTGTCGGCTGACAGTGCCGAGTATATCATAGAGCGATTGTAGACATGACACTGACAGCTGACAGCCCGCTGCAGCGCCACGGCTCGCGTCGCCGCGTGATAGCCATCACCGGAGGCATAGGCTCAGGCAAGTCAGTGGTGAGCGCTGTGCTGCGCGCCAT
>JAEDNZ010000202.1 GCA_016302215.1 Muribaculaceae bacterium | reverse complement strand
CCCCACCCCGCGCAGGCCACTGACACCATCTCGCGCATGATTTACGGCCAATTTGCCGAGCACCTGGGCGGATGCATCTACGGCGGTATCTGGGTGGGCGAAGACTCACCTATCCC
Source organism: Muribaculaceae bacterium (assembly GCA_016302215.1). Taxonomy (GTDB): domain Bacteria; phylum Bacteroidota; class Bacteroidia; order Bacteroidales; family Muribaculaceae; genus CAG-873. Next base: position 2,915 of record JAEDNZ010000202.1, on the reverse strand, counting down.
CAATACTCACGGCTATCGCAACGATGCCATCGAAGCCATACGCGCGCTGGGCGTGCCCGTGCTCCGCTGGCCCGGCGGCTGCTTTGCCGATGACTACCATTGGCGCGACGGCATAGGACCGCGCGAGAGCCGTCCCACGCTCATCAACTATAACTGGGGAGGCACTCGCGAAGACAACTCCTTTGGCACTCACGAGTTTCTGAACCTCTGCGAGCTGGTGGGCTGCGAGCCTTATATCTCCGGAAATATGGGCAGCGGCACCGTGGGCGAGATGGCCCAATGGGTGGAGTATATGACCGCCGCTGACGGGCCTATGGCCAAAGAGCGCGCCGCCAATGGCCGCACCGACCCCTGGCGCGTAAAATACTTCGGCGTGGGCAACGAGAGCTGGGGCTGCGGCGGCAATATGCGCCCCGAATACTATGCCGACCTCTATCGCCGCTACTCCACATACCTGCATGACTGCAACGGCAACCGCCTCTTCAAGATTGCCAGCGGCGCCAGCGATTATGACTACAACTGGACTGAAGTGCTAATGAAGCAAATCGGCGCCGGTCGCATGCCCGGCATCTCGCTCCACTACTACAGCATACGCGACTGGAACGATAAAGGCTCAGCCACCGCCTTCACCGACCGCGAATATTACAACACCCTTGGCAAAGCCCTCGAAATCGACACCGTCATCACGCGCCACCTCGCCATTATGGACCGCTATGACCCGCAGCATCGCACCAAGCTGCTCGTGGACGAATGGGGCACCTGGTGGGACGAAGAGCCGGGCACCATCGCCGGGCACCTCTATCAGCAGAACACTATGCGCGATGCTATGGTAGCAGCGCTGACACTCAACATCTTTCACCGCCACGCCGGCCGCATCGGCATGGCCAATATCGCCCAGATTGCCAACGTGCTCCAAGCTATGTGGCTCACCAAAGACGACAAGATGGTGCTCACACCCACGTACCATGTGTTCCGCATGTATGCCCCTCATAAAGATGCTGTAGCCATACCGCTGACCTATGATGACGCGCGCATCACCGATGACAACGGCCGCCCCGTGGCTACTTTTGATGCCACCGCCTCGCGCAGCGCCTCCGGCGCCGTGACATTAGCGCTGACCAACGCCTCGCTCACCGACACTCGCACCGTGACGATAGCCCTGACCGATATGCCGCGCCGCATCGCCGATGCTCAAATACTCACTGCCGCCAAGCCCACAGCTCACAACACTTTTGACGAGCCTACAGCCGTGGCGCCAAAAAACTTCACCGAGGCCCGTATCAGTGCCAACAGCCTGAATATCAAGCTGCCGCCGCTGTCAATCGTCTCCATCACCCTCGCCGACAAATAAGACGGCGCAAAAAAATCGCCTCCACATTTGCTCTGCAATCAAAAAAAACACTTATATTTGCACTGCAAAACAATTCAATTCGTAAAATCAATAAAAACTACAATTATGGCTTACGTAATCACAGACAACTGTGTAGCTTGTGGCACCTGCCTGCCCAACTGCCCGGTGGAAGCTATCTCTGAAGGCGATATCTACAAGATTGACCCCGACACCTGCATCGAATGTGGCACCTGCGCTGAAGTGTGCCCCTCTGGCGCTATCCTTCCTCCCCAATAATCGAGAGGGATACTTAGTAGAAAATACAAGGTTTACACGGCTATGCCGCCACAGAGCACACCGCTCGGCGGCATAGCTGCTTTTATTTCCATTTCCCTGCCGCATCACTTTGATAATTGAGATTTTAGCCTTACCTTTGCACTACCGAATTATATCATCCTTAACCACCTCTAATACCTCACATTATGCAAAGAATTACCCTCTTAGCAGCCGCTACCTTTGCAGCCGCCACGGCGTGGGCCGCGCCCGTTGAGACTCGCGCTTACTACTCCACCAATGCTGACGGCGCTGTGGGCAAAAGCGCCACCATCACCATCGACGGCGAATTCAGCGACTGGTCTGAAGACATGATTATCGCCACCTGCGGCGCCAACGACATGGCCACCGCCTTCAAAGGCTCACACGAGAACTGTGTCCTCGATGCATACGCGCTCTACGCCGCCTGGGACGATGCCAACCTCTACATAGCATGGCAGATGTGCAACACCGGCGACACCTGGGCGCGCGAAGGCGACGGCCCCCTCACTGACTACGGCCGCATCGGCAATGTGCCTCTGATATTAGCTCTCAGCCTTGACCCCTCCAAGCCCGGCATGACAGGCCTCCTCGAGGACGGACGATGCGTATGGTGTGACAATGCCGGCAACGGCACCACCTTTGACCCCGCTAAGCTCCACGTGGATCGCATGCTCTTCATGAGCGGACAAGCCGGTCAAGGCACCCCAGCCATCTTCTCGGCCGTCAATGCCGCCGGAGCCACCAACTACGGCAGCGGCTGCGTCACCTTTGCCAACGCCGGCATCACCTACAAGATGAAAGAGGGCTTCCACCCATCACACCTGTGGCGCCAGCGCACCACCGCTGACTGGGCCACACCCACCGAGCTTATCTCCGACCCCTCTGTCCTCAACAACATCTACGACCCCGAGTGCTATGACGACCTCCTCGCCGGCCCCGTCAAAGGCCTCAAACCTCACGACACCGCCTATGACTCATTCTACGAGATTAAGATACCCTTCAGCGCCCTGGGCATCACACGCCAATGGCTCGAAGCTAACGGCATAGGCTGCCGTATGATTGCTACACGCGGCGAATCGGCCATTGATTGTATCCCCTTTGACCCCTCTATGGTGGACAACACCTTTGGCGAATATGGCAAAGACAACTCTACCACTCACGAGAAGGACGACCTCGATGTCATCACCTATGCTATGGCCGACATCGCCAAGGTGCGCGACCTCGGCTCTGTAGATCCGCTGCCTGACCCCGATCCGGAGCCCGAACCGGA
>JAEDNZ010000027.1 GCA_016302215.1 Muribaculaceae bacterium | reverse complement strand
ATTTAGCTTAGCGGTGAATGTCGGTGAGGCATCTGACAAAAGAGCGCGGCAAGATGATATTGTCGATATCAACAGCTTGGGCAAAGAGCGGAGCGATGTCGGCGTCGCGAAATCCGGCGATGCCACAACCTATTCTCGTCACTAAGAAAGAGAGCTGCGGGTTTTCGGCGGCAAAGCGTATAAAATCATCGACGTAAGGCTTGATGGTCTCTACCCCACCCTGCATAGTGGGGATAGCATAGCTCTGGCCTTGCAAGCCGACGCCCCGGCCCCACACGGCGCCAAAGCGATTGTAGGCCGCCCTTGCAGCGCCGCCGCCGTGAGCTCCGGCGAGGTTACTACCAAAGACAAATATCTCATTGTCAGCGAGTGTATTTACGATGTCGGGAGTGAATTTGCGATTGTACATATCTCGAAAGTGTTATAAAGAATTACAAGCCCATAGTTTGCACAAAATTAAGCAATTGACACAAAAACGACAAATAATATTCAGAATAAATACAGGTAGATTTCATACAAAACAATAGGGAGGAGAGGGCGGGGAGAGGGAGAAGATGTGCGGAAGAATGATAAAAGATGTTTATAATGGCGAAAAGTAGCAAAATACCGGTATTTTTTTGTTACTTTTGTGGAAAATTAGCGTCTAATATAAGCGCAACAAACAAACATAAATATATGAAACGAATAATAAACTCTTTATTGTCAATATCTTTAGCACTGATGACAATGCAAGCAGAAAACCCATTTTATCAGGAGTTTACGGCGCATCACGGCGCCGTGCCGTTCTCGGCCATCAACAACAGCTATTGGGAGGCTGCCATCGATAGCGGCATCGCGAAGGCCAAATCAGAGATAGATGCCATAGTGAAGCAACGGTCGATGCCAGACTTTGACAACACGATAGCCGCGATGGCTTACGGCGGCCAAGACCTGAACCGTGTGCTGAATGTGTTTTTCCCGCTCTTGTCGGCTAATGCCGATGACGAGATGATGGATATCTCGGCACGCGTGACGCCCAAGCTCAGCGACTTCTCCACGGGCATCACCCTAAACGAGGCACTGTGGGAACGGGTGAAATATGTGTATGAGCACCGCGACAAATATGACCTCGACGATGAGGACAAGATGCTGCTGCAAAACACCTACGACTCGTTTGCCCACAACGGCGCCAACCTTCAAGGCGAGGACAGAGAGACCTACCGGCGGCTGTCGTCGGAGCTGTCGTCGCTCACCACCGACTTCGGACAGAATGTGCTCAAGGAGAACCGCACCTACGAGGTGTATCTCACCGCCGATGATTTAGCCGGGCTGCCGCAATCGGTGATTGACGCTGCTGCGCAGAGCGCTGCCGATAAGGGGCGTGCCGGCGAATACCGCTTCACGCTTGACCAGCCGGTGTATATCGCGTTTATGAAATACTCACAGCGGGCCGACCTGCGCCAGAAGATGTATATGCTGTACAACGGACGCAACACCAAGGGCGAATACTCTAATGTGGAGCTTATGGCAAAGATAGCCGATTTGCGCCGACAGATAGCCAACCTGCTGGGGTATAAGACCTACACCGAATATGCGCTTCAGCACACTATGGCGAAGACCCCCGAGGGGGTATATGACCTGCTTGGCCGGCTGCGCACAGCGTATGCGCCTGCTCTGAAGGCCGAGATGGCTGAGCTTACGGCCTTTGCGTCGCAGTATGAGGGTCATGAAGTGACCATCAATCCGTGGGACTATTCATACTACTCCAATAAGCTCAAGGCTGCCAAATACTCGTTTGACGAAGAAGCCTTGCGCCCCTACTTCCCTCTCGACAAAGTGATTGACGGGGTGTTTGGCTTGGCCACTCGCCTATATGGCCTGCAGTTTACGCCCAACGACAGCGTAGATGTGTATCACCCTGATGTTAAGGCATACGACGTCACTGACGAAGCCGGCAACTATGTAGGCTTGCTCTACACCGATTTCTTCCCCCGCGCCACCAAGCGTCCCGGCGCCTGGATGACCAATTTCAGCGAGCAAAGCATCACTCCCGACGGAGTGAACCACCGTCCGGTGGTGACCATCGTGATGAATTTCAACAAGCCCACGGCCGAGACACCGGCGCTGCTCACGCCCTACGAGGTAGAGACCTTCCTGCATGAGTTCGGCCACTCGCTGCATGGCCTCCTTGCCGACACCAAGTATCCGATGCTGTCGGGCACATCAGTGTATCGCGACTTTGTGGAGCTGCCGTCGCAATTCAATGAGAATTACCTGACGGAGAAAGAATTTCTTGACACCTTTGCCCGCGACTACCGCACGGGCGAGGCCATACCCCAGGAGCTGATAGACAGGCTGGTGGCCTCAACGCGCTATGGCGCGGCGTATGCGTGCATGCGCCAGCTGACATTCGGCTACCTTGATATGGCCTGGCACAGCACTACCGAGTATGTAACCGACCCGGTGGAGTTTGAGAAGAATGCAATCGCGCAAGTTGCCGTCTTCCCTTATGTCGATGGCACAATGATTTCGCCGTGCTTCAGCCACATCTTCTCGGGCGGCTATGCCTCGGGCTATTACAGTTACAAATGGGCTGAAGTGCTTGATGCCGACGCCTTCTCACTGTTCAAGCAAAGAGGCATCTTTGACAGAGTCACGGCCCATAGCTTCCGCGACAATATCTTGCGCAAGGGCGGCACGGTAAGCCCCGACGAATTATACCGACGGTTCCGCGGTCAAGACCCGACCATCGATGCACTGCTTGAGCGCGATGGCATCACCGTGGGTCACAACTCCACGGTAGCTCAGCCCCAGAAAGACTAATCCGCGCCGCAACGATGAGTCAGGAGACCGCCCCCCGAGCAAGCGTCGTCATCATCGGAGCGCCCTTCAGCTATACGGCAGGCCATTATATGCGTATAATAGCACTGCGGTGGCTGTGGCGCTACGGGTGGATGGCGGCGCTGCCGCTTATCGGCCTGGCGATAGCATCAATATATGATTTGCGGCTGTTAGTAGTGGCATTGATATTGGCGTTGGTGGCTTACCCGCTTGCGATGTGTGTGGCGTATATGAGCTATGCCTTAAAGCCGGTGACGATAGCCAACACGCAGATGCATCATTGGGAGTGCAAGTCCGACGGCATATATATGGAGATTGACAGCGAGCACAAGATGGACATACCGCAGCCATATTGCCGCTACAGCGATATAGCGAGGTATGAGGACTCGGGGCGCGATATCATGCTGATATACAAGGACAACAGGCTCGACGGCTTTGTGGCGATGCCGACAGAAAGCCTTCAGCCCGAGCAACTGGAGCAGCTGATAAGCCACTTGCGGCAGTATGACATCACCAACGGCTGATGATACGGCGTAAACATCTAATGGCATGGTTTTTGCTCACAACGATGATAGAGTCATTCATTACAACACATAATTGAATTATGACACACGACGAAGTCAAGACATTCAACAGCCGCGTGAGCAAGCTATTGTCAGAGGGCAAGCTGCGCGAAGCCTTAGCCGATATGCGCGTCCACAGCGAGCGCATAATGGCATGGGAATTGACCTCACGCATAGACGCCATAGAGCAGCACTATAAGTATATGCTGAAGTATTTAGCCGATGGCGTGACCGACCCGGAGCGCGACAATCAATACGCCAATATCGTCAGCGCCGCATATTCATTGCTTGACTCGGTGACACGCGAGATGAAGGTGCCGGAGACGGCCACGCTATACTTCAACATGGTGCGCACACGTCGCGCCACCGCCGGGCGCGGCATCACCGCCTTGGCGCAGAGCTACCTGGACACGGCCGACCGATATGCAGCCGAGGCAGAGAGCGTGGCACGCGAGCTGTTTTCGGCGATATGGACCACATTCCCCCTCAGCAACAGCGACATCGAGAGCATCACAGCGCTCACGTGCAGCGAAGAGGTGCCGGCGAGCGTGCGCCGTATGATGGTCAGCGCCGTATGGCTCGGAGCGATAGAGTATTTTGACGAGCCGCGAATGATATTGCTTGCGCAGATGTATATTGACGAGACGTTGCCGGCTGAAATGCGTCTGACAGCCTTGGCGGGCATGATGTTTGCACTGCTGCGCCACAGCGGGCACATAGTGCCGCCGAAGCTGCGTCACGCAATAGACGCGATGAAAGAGAGCGCGACCTGGCACTCGGATATGATAGCACTGTGTCTGGAGATGACACGCACGCTGGCCACTGCCGAGATTTCGCGCAAGCTGCGCGATGATGTGTTCCCGGAGCTGATGCAGTTAGGCAAGGAGATAGAGAAGAAAATCAGCAACAACGAGCTGCCGCAAATCAATAGCCCGGAGGACCTTGTCGAGAACCCGGAGTGGGAAGACATCATGCGCAACAAAGGCTTGCAAGACAAGCTCATAGAGCTGTCAGAGCTGCAGAGCGATGGCGGCGATGTGTATATGGCGAGCTTTGCACATCTTAAGCACTTCCCGTTTTTCAATCATATATCGGGGTGGTTTATGCCGTTTGACCCGCGCCAGAGCCAAGTGGCGTCAATAGGCAGCAACAATAGCGGTATGATAGAGTTGCTGACGTCAATGCCGTTTTTGTGTGACAGCGACAAATACTCGGTGGTGTTTTCGCTGAGCAGTATGCCGCAATCTCAGGCTATGGGCAACGCCTTTCAGAAGACGCCTGAGATGGAGGAGATGCTTCGGTCCATGCAAGACGAAAAAGGGGCTGAAGACCGCAGCCGCGCCTTTTTCAACGGATATATAAAGAATGTGTATCGCTTCTACAATGTGTATAGCCGGCGGGGCGAGTTTTATAATCCGCTGGCACATAGCGCCAAAATCACCACACTGGCCATCGTGGGCGACATCTTCAGCGAGGCTGATACCCTTGAGGTAGTGGCCGAGTTCTTGTTCAGGCAGAAATTATATGGCGACGCTATGGCAGTGCTGACCCGCCTTGACGCGGTAGCAGCACCCACGGCCGAGCGGTTTCAGAAGTTAGGCTTTTGCGCAGAGCGGTCAGGCGACTATGTCAGCGCGTCAGAATACTATGACCAGGCTTATTTGCTCGACGGCAACTCGCGGTGGACGATACGGCGGTTGGCGGTGAGCATGGGCAAGCTGCGCCACTATGAGCGGGCGGCAGGCCTGTGGCAGAAGCTGGTGGAGCAAGAGCCTGACGATATAGGACTGCTGCTGCGCCGGGCATCGTCATTGACCCACTGTGGCAAGTATGCCGAAGCCCTGCCGGTGTATTTCAAGATAGAATACCTCGATGACGGCAACGTCAAGGCCAAGCGCGGGAGAGCCTGGGCACAGCTGATGCTGAAGCAATTTGACGAAGCCGAAACGACCTTTGCCACGCTGGCGTTGTCAGCGGAAGCGCGGCCCATCGATTTTGTGAATGCCGGCCATGCGGCCTTGGCGCGCAACGATTATGCCGCTGCCATCATGCACTATCGCGACGCCCTCAATATCGGGGGGCTGACACCAGCCGGGCTGTCAGAGGCATTTGACCATGATGCCGAGTCATTGAAACGCCTCGGAGTGGATACGGCACAAGTGCCGATGCTCGTAGATGCCATATCATATATAAATATGAATGAATAAGAAAAATAAATAACAATACCGATAACACCACAACACAACGACAGACTACCATGGTAATCCAACGCATCCAAACATTGCTGCTGCTCATAGCACTCGGCGCAATGGTGACATTCACGCTTACGCCCTTTGCCTCACTGACGATAGGAGGCATCACCGCCACGGCTACGCCGTGTGACCAACCTATCTTGCTGACCATCAGCGTCACCGCGTCACTGCTGCTGTTGGCTGACATCTTTATGTATAAAAATCTGAAGCGCCAGATTACAATCGCCGCCATCGCTGCGCTGCTTGAATGTGGCGCCGCCATCACCGCCGGCATCATGGCCTTTGTCACGCTGGAGCACGCTACACCGGTGCTCGCCGGCGGCATCATCGCTGCCGTGGCAGCGCTTGTGCTGACTCTTGCGGCACGCCGCTATATGATAAAGGATAAGGAGTTGCTGCGCAGCTACGATAGGCTGAGATAAAGGCAAGACCAATCACCCCCACACACCACCACACGATAAAGCACCCCACTCCACTGACGATGAAACACATTGCCGATTTATTACAGTTTATGGACTCATCGGTGGTAAACTTTTACGCCGTTGACACCCTTAGCCGCCGCCTCGAAGCCGCCGGCTTTACCGCCCTGGATATGCGCCAACCGTGGCATCTTGACCGAGGCGGCAAATACTATGTTACGCAAAACGACTCAGCGCTCTTTGCCTTCATCGTAGGCACCGACACCGCATCGGCCGGGTATAAGATAATCTCGGCGCATAGCGACTCGCCGGGATTTCGTCTGAAGCCCAACTGCGAGATGCTGAGCGATGGGCGTATGCTGCGTCTGAACACCGAAGTGTATGGCGGCCCGATATTGTACACGTGGTTTGACCGACCCTTGTCGCTTGCCGGGCGCGTGATACTGCGCAGCGCCGACCCACTGCGCCCCATCCATCGGTTGGTGCGCTTTGACGAGCCATTGCTGACGATACCCCACTTGGCGATACACTTTAACCGCAGCGTCAACGAGGGCAACCCGCTGTCAAAGCAACGCGATATGCTGCCTATCATGGGACGCCTGTCGCCAGACATAGAAGCCAAGGGCTATATCACCCGACTGATAGCGGAGCGCTTAGGCGTGTCAGCCGATGAAATCCTTGACTATGACATCTCGCTGTATGACACCACTCCGGCGACGGTGGCAGGCATCAACGGGGCCTTTGTGACCGGCGGCCGCCTCGACGACCTCAGCATGGTGCATGCGGCGCTGACGGCGCTGTTAGAGTGCGACCACGAGCCGTCAAGAGCAACGTGCACCCGCGTAATGGCTATCTTTGACAATGAAGAGACGGGGTCCGGCTCAAAGCAAGGCGCCGCCTCGCCCATACTGGAATACATACTGCGCCGCATCAATACGGCCCTCGGCGGCAGCGACGAAGACTATATGCGAGCTGTGGCATCATCATTTATGATTTCGGCCGATAATGCCCACGGCGTGCACCCCAACTATGTGGATAAGCAAGACCCCACCAATCACCCGGTGCTCGGCGATGGTCCGGCAATAAAGATTAACGCCAACTGCAAGTATATGACCGATGCCGACTCGGCGGCTGTGTTCCGCGCGCTATGCGACAAAGCGGGAGTGCCGTGTCAGTACTTCGTGAACCATAGCGACTCAGCGGGCGGCTCAACGCTGGGCAACATACTGACATCGCAGATAGCAGTGAGAGGCGTGGATATGGGCGCGCCGCTGTGGGCGATGCACTCGGCACGCGAGACGGCGTCAGCAGCCGACCACGAATACACTATTGCCGCCTTCACCGCCTTCTACGACTGCTGACAGAGGCAGTCAGGAAGACCTACAATTGTGCCAAAATGCACGACGCCTACGCCATCAGTGGCGGCGCAGCATTTTGGCACAATATTTGCTTAATGTATAGTAAACCAAGACACATACACACACTGATGGATAATATATTTTCAAACAGTTGCAACACACTGATGGGCAAGGCTCGCAGCGAAGCCATCAAGCACAACATTGGCAAAATCACGCCGGAGACGATACTTTTGGCGCTGCTTGATGACGAGGAGTCAGCGGCCTACAAAGCAATGGAGCACGTAAAGACGGGTGGCGACAGCCTCGCGCAGATGCGTGCGGCCTTAGATGACAGCCTCTACAATCTGGATATCACGCACGGCGAGGGCGACACTGCCGGCGCCACCGGCGATATGGAGATGGACCAGCTGTCGGCACGCGTATTCAAGCTCAGCAGCCTCGAGGCGCGTATGCTCAAAGACAGCATGGTGGAGCCGATACACATCATGCTGGCGCTGTTTCATAACTATGATGTGCGCAACTTAGTGGGTTTCGCACCATTTTTTGGCGCCGGCATAGATTACACATCACTGCACAAGTATGTGACCACGAGCCGCGGCCTGACAGTGAAAAATGCCGGCGATGACGAGGGCGACGATGGCGATGACCTCACGGTGCCCGGAGAGCGGCCGGAGGGCGAAAACACCGCCAAGCAGCGCGCCAAGGCCACACGCAGCGGCGCATCAGACACGCCGATGCTTGATAAGTTTGGCCACGACATGACACGCGCCGCCAAGGAGGGACGCCTGGACCCGGTGGTGGGCCGCGAGACCGAGATAGAGCGCTTGGCACAGATACTGAGCCGCCGCAAGAAGAACAATCCGGTGCTCATCGGCGAGCCCGGCGTGGGTAAGTCGGCGATAGTAGAGGGCCTGGCGATGCGCATCACCCAGCGCAATGTGTCGCGCATCTTGTTTGACAAGCGAGTGATAGCCCTGGATATGGCATCAATCGTTGCGGGCACCAAGTATCGCGGCGAATTTGAAGAGCGCATCAAGGCCATCCTCAATGAGCTGTCAAAGAATAACGACATAATCTTGTTTATCGACGAGATACACACCATCGTGGGGGCAGGTAACGCCCAAGGGTCAATGGACGCAGCCAATATGCTCAAGCCGGCATTGGCACGCGGAGAGGTGCAGTGTATAGGCGCCACGACCCTCGACGAGTATCGCGTCAACATCGAGAAAGACGGAGCCTTGGAGCGTCGTTTCCAGAAAGTGATGGTGGAGCCAACTACGGCAGAGGAGACGCTGACAATACTGCGCAACATCAAAAACAAATATGAGGATCACCACAATGTGACATATACCGATGATGCGCTCGAGGCGTGTGTGAAACTCACCGAGCGATATATCAGCGACCGCAAATTTCCCGACAAGGCTATTGATGCCCTTGACGAGGCGGGGTCGCGAGCACATATCTCCAACATCAAGGCACCGGCCATCATAGAGGAGTTGGAGAAGAAGGTGGAGGAAGCCACGCAGATGAAGCTCGAGGCGGCACGCGCTCAGAAATTTGAGATAGCCGCCCTGTGGCGCGATAAGTCACACGCCTACGAGGATAAGCTCGCCGAGGCCAAAAGCCAATGGGAGAAGCAGATGGATGAAGACCGCACCATCGTAGATGCCGACAAGGTGGCTGAGGTGGTGGCTATGATGACGGGAGTGCCGGTGCAGCGCATCGCGCAGGCTGAAGGGGCACGCCTCTTAGAGATGTCACCGGCTATCAAAAAGGCAATCATCGGACAAGATAAGGCGATAGAGACGGTGGTCAAGGCTATCCAGCGCAACAGGATAGGTCTGAAAGACCCCAACCGCCCCATAGGCACATTTATGTTTCTCGGGCCCACGGGCGTGGGTAAGACACATTTAGCGAAGAAGCTGGCCGAGTTTCTCTTTGATTCGGCTGAGACGCTTATCCGCATCGACATGAGCGAATATATGGAGAAGTTCACGGTGTCGCGTCTGGTAGGAGCACCTCCGGGCTATGTGGGCTATGATGAGGGCGGCCAGCTGACAGAGGCCGTGCGCCGTCACCCCTACTCTGTGGTGCTGCTTGATGAAATCGAGAAGGCACACCCCGATGTGTTCAACCTGCTGCTGCAAGTGATGGACGAGGGACGATTGACTGACAGCCTGGGGCGACGCATCGACTTCAAGAACACAATAATCATCATGACATCAAACATAGGCTCGCGACAGCTTAAAGACTTTGGCGCCGGCGTGGGCTTCAACACACGCGCCGTTGACAATGACTATGCCCAGGGCGTGATACACAAGGCACTCAACAAGGCGTTCTCGCCGGAGTTTCTCAATCGTGTAGATGACGTGGTGATTTTTGACCAGCTCGACCGCGATGCCATCTATAAGATTATTGACATCGAGCTGTCAGGCTTCCATCGTCGCTTGAGCGATTTGGGCTATGCCCTGCAAATCAGCGATGCCGCCAAAGCCTACATTGCCGACAAGGGCTATGACAGCGCCTACGGCGCACGCCCGCTGCGTCGCGCCATCCAGAAGTATCTGGAAGACCCGCTCGCCGAGCTGATATTGGGCGCCACGCTGCAGCCCGGCGGCACGGTGGTGGTGGATTATGACAAAGACACAGACAAAATCACCACCAAGGTGGAATGATAATAACTATACAGCAATAACACGACAATAACAATAGACACAAATATAAGTAACTATGACTAAAGGTAATATCGGGGTTACAACCGAAAACATCTTCCCCGTCATCAAAAAGTTTCTTTACAGTGACCATGAAATATTTCTGCGCGAGCTGGTGTCAAATGCCATCGATGCCACGCAGAAGCTGCGCACGCTCTCGTCAGTAGGCGAGTATAAGGGCGAGCTTGGCGACACCGCCGTGGAAGTGGTGGTGGATAAAGAAGCCGGCACGCTCACGGTCAAAGACCACGGCATAGGCATGACCGCCGAAGATATCGACAAGTATATCAATCAGATAGCCTTCTCGGGCGCTGAGGAGTTTCTGACGAAATATAAGGACACCGCCAACGCCATCATCGGACACATCGGTCTGGGCTTTTACTCGGCATTTATGGTAGCCACGAAGGTGGAGATACACTCGCTGAGCTATCGCGAGGGAGCAGAGCCGGTGCGCTGGACGTGTGACGGATCGCCCGAATACACCATGGAGGCCGGCGAGCGCAGCGATAGAGGCACCGATATCGTGCTGCATATCGATGACGACAGCAAGGAGTTTCTCGAAGCCGCACGCATCGAGACCCTGCTCAAGAAATATTGCAGCTTCTTGCCGGTAGAGGTGCGCTTTGACGGCAAAGTCATCAATGCCACTGAGCCCAAGTGGATGAAGAAGCCCACGGAGCTTACCGATGCCGACTATCGCGACTTCTACCACGAGCTGTATCCCGGCCAGGACGACCCGCTGTTTTGGATACACCTCAATGTTGACTACCCGTTCACGCTGACCGGTATCCTCTACTTCCCCAAGATTAAGAATAACTTTGAGATTACTAAAAACCGCATACGCCTCTACTGCAATCAGGTGTATGTCACCGACTCGGTGGAGGGTGTGGTGCCTGAGTTTATGATGCTGCTGCAAGGCGTGATAGACTCGCCTGACATACCGCTGAATGTGTCGCGCTCATATCTGCAGAGCGATGCAGCGGTGAAGAAAATCTCGGGCTACATCACCAAGAAGGTGTCGTCGCGCCTCGAAGAGCTGTTTAAGGCCGACCGCGCTGACTTTGAGAAGAAATGGGACGATATCAAAATCTTCATCGAGTATGGTATGCTCTCAGACGAGAAGTTCTGCGACTCGGCTATGAAGTTTATGCTGCTGAAGGACACCGAAGGGCGCCACTTCACCGCTGACGAATACAAAGAGCTGGTCAAAGACTCGCAGACCGATAAAGACGGCAACCTGGTGTATCTCTACGCCAACAACCTTGAGTCGCAGTACAATTATATCAAGGCAGCAACCGACCGCGGCTATGATGTGCTGATGATGGACGGACAGCTTGACCCTCACTTTGTGGGTCTGCTCGAGCAAAAGCTCGAAAAGACACACCTTGTGCGCGTCGATGCCGACATCATCGACAACCTCATACGCAAAGAGGAGCAGCGCAGCGTGGATCTCACGGCGTCGCAGCGCAATATCCTCACCACGCTGCTGCGCTCACAGCTGCCCAAGGTAGAAAAGGCCGAGTTTATGGTGACCTTTGAGGCTCTGAGCCGCGAGAGCATGCCTATCGTGCTGACGCAGAGCGAGTATATGCGCCGCATGAAGGATATGGCAGCGTTGCAGCCCAACATGAGCTTCTTCGGCGAGATGCCTGACAACTACAATCTTGTGGTCAACACCGAGCACCCGCTGATAGCCAAGATACGCGATGCAGCCGAAGCCGCCGTGGGCTCAAGCATCGAGCCTCTCGACAAGAAGATAGCCGACACTAATGCCGCCATCGCCGATATCAAGGAGGAGAGCGACGAGGCCAAGCAGCGCCGCAGCGACCTTGAGAAAGAAGTCGCCGACGCACGCGCCGAAGAGGAGCGTATCATCAGCGAATATGCCGCCGGGCAGGACCTGCCCAAGCAGCTGCTTGACTTGGCCTTGCTGGCCAATGGGCTGCTGCGCGGCGAGAGCCTCTCGGCCTTCATCGCGCGCTCGGTGCAAGGCATGATGTAAGAATATATTCTCGCAAATAGCAGATACGCAAGGCAAGGCCTCGACTTTTGGTGAGTCGGGGCTTTGTCGTTTTATAAAATATTCGTAACTTAGGGGCTCGATAACAGGACACTTAACATACTATTCGGGAAGGACCATTCATTAAGCTACAAATGACGATGATAAGAAAGCATATATTCTACGGAGCACTGACATTTGCGCTCGGGTGTATTGCAGGCAGCGCTATTACTTACGGCATAATTTCAAAGGACGTCAAAACCGAAACTACAACGCCGCAGCCAACGCCACCGCCAAGCCCCGTCAAGGCGCTATCAGAGTATCAAGGCATTGATGTGTCAAACCATCAGGGGCGTATTGACTGGTCATTGGTATCAAAAGACGAGAATATTAAGTTTGTGTATATAAAAGCGAGCGAAGGCGCCACACACACCGATAAGTCATATCTGTATAATATCAAAGAAGCGCGAAAAACGGGCTTAAGTGTGGCTCATATCACTATTTACGAAACACGAGCAGGATAGCGGCACAGTTTGAGAACTTCAAATCGACTGCCAAGAAAGAAATGCAGGACCTCATACCGATGGTCGATGTAGAAGAAAAAGTGCACAAAGACAGCATACAGCTATTTTGCTCGCTTATAGAGGAGCATTACGGCAAGCGACCGGCCATCTATGGCACTAACAGGTCATACAACACATATTGCGCGCCCGACTTTAATGACTACATATTGATGATAGGCCGGTATGGCAAGAAAAAGCCAATCATCAAAGGCAAAGGGCGCTACAGCATCTGGCAATACAGCGAAAATGGCAAGATTGACGGCATCAAGAAGCCGGTGGACTTGGATAGGATACACCCGGATTTTGACCTCAGCAGGCTGGAAATGTGATAACGATGCCGCAGAGAGTAAAAATCGGCGCCTCGACAGCATAATGAAGGGCTGTCGAGGCGCTGACTTTTTCTGTATGGAGTAATGGGGTCCTCCGAGGTGTCAGATTTCAGTGTATGTGGCGGGGTCGTACCACTTGGAGTACATCAGATAGTTATGGGCTATCTTTTGGTTGATTTCTTTAGCCTGAGCGCTATCCACCATCTTGATGAATTTGGCGGGCGCTCCACCCCACAGCTCGCCGGGGCCTATCTTTGTGCGCGAGAGCACTACGGCGCCGGCAGCCACGATGGCGCCTTCGCCCACCTCGGCATCGTCCATGACGACGGCGCCCATGCCAATGAGTGCATAGTCGCGTATCTTGGCGCCGTGGATGGTGACGTTGTGGCCTATTGACACATCATCGCCAATCTCGATGGTGGATTTCTGATAGAGCGTGTGGAGCACGCTGCCGTCTTGGATATTGACGCGGTTGCCGATGCGTATGGAGTTGACGTCGCCGCGCAGCACGGTGCCGAACCATACGCTGCACTCATCGCCCATGACCACATCGCCAATGATTGAGGCGTTAGGGGCAAGGAAGCAGTCTTTACCAATCTGCGGCGTAAAGCCGCGCACCGGAATCATTAAAGCCATAGTCTTTGTGATAATATTTAATGTTTTAAGTTTTGATGCTTGGTGATTAGAGGGCGATTATAGAGCCGCCGTTTTTTCTTCGAGCCAGGTGCGCTCTACCGAGTTGAGGCAGGGCGAGAGCATGGTACGCACGCGAGTGTGGTACTCGTTGACCCACTGTATCTCTTCGGCGGTCATTATTGAGGTGTCAAAGAGTGCGCGGTCAAAGGGGCAGAGCGTGAGCGTCTCAAATTTGTAGAACTCGCCGAAGTCAGTGGTCATGGCGGGCACACAGAGCACGAGGTTCTCGCATCGAATGCCGTGGACACCCTCGCGGTATAGGCCGGGCTCGTTAGATGTAATCATGCCGGGCGTCATGGGCGCGGGCACATAGTTGAGGCGTATTGACTGCGGGCCTTCGTGCACGTTGAGGAAGTGGCCCACACCGTGGCCGGTGCCGTGGAGGTAGTTGAGGCCCTCAGCCCAGAGTGCACGGCGAGCGATTGCATCGAGCTGAGTGCCGCAAGTGCCTTGCGGGAATATCATCTTGGCCAGGGCGATGTGACCCTTCATCACGAGCGTGAAGTCGCGGCGCTCGAGGTCAGTGGGAGTGCCGAGACATATTGTGCGCGTGATGTCGGTGGTGCCATCGAGGTATTGAGCACCCGAGTCAATGAGCAGGAGACCATTGGGGTGTATTGTGGCATTGCTCTGCTCGTCGGCCTCGTAGTGAACGATGGCGCCGTGAGAGCCGTAGCCGGCAATTGTGCCGAAGCTCTCGTCAAAGAACAGGGGGCTCTGCGAGCGGTGGCGATACAGCACCTTAGCCACATCAAGCTCGGTGAATGTGGCGCCGGAGGCCACGGCTTGCTCAATCTCCATCAGCGACTTGACCATTGCCACACCGTCGCGGAGCATAGCCGCACGCACGCCGGCTATCTGGGCATCGTTTTTGCAGGCCTTGAGCATCGCCACGGGCGAGGCGCCCTCTACGGCTTTGGAGCCGAGGGCGGCGGCTAATGCCGAGACCGTGCGCGCCGGCTCAATGAGCACCTTTGCGCCGGCGGGCAGCGAGGCGAGGAAGTCCTTGACGGCGCTGTAGTCCTTGACGGCCACGCCTTGCTCGGCGAGATATGCGGTGGTGTCGTCGGCGAGCTTGGCGCTGTCAATGAGCAGCACCGACTTGCCGGCGGGAGCCACATAAAGGAACGAAGTGGCCACGGGATTGTACTTGACGTCGTCAGCACGGATATTGAGCAGCCATGCTATCTCGTCAAGCGCCGAGATGAAGGCGGCGTCAGCGCCTTGAGCCTCCACGCGCTCGAGCACGGCGGCAATCTTGTCGGCGGCAGCGATGCCGGCATATTTGATGTCATGGACAAATATCTTGCCTTGAGGCAGGGCCGGGCGGTCAGGCCATATCTGGTCGAGGACGTCAAAGTCATCGGCGAGGAGTATGCCGCGCTTGGCAAAAGCGGCAGTCATGGCTCGTGCTTCGCTCAATGGGAGCAGCATGCCATCGATGCCCACCTTGTCGCCGGCGGCGAGGTGCGAGCAGATATAATCGTTGATTGACGGGGTGCCGGGCACACCGTCCTTCATCAGGGTGATATCTGTGCCGTCGAGCTGGTCGGCTGCTTGGAGGAAATAGCGAGAGTCAGTCCACAAGAAAGCCTTATCAGCGAGCACCACGAGCGTGCCTGCGGAGCCGGTGAAGCCGCTGAGAAAACGTCGAGCCTGCCAATGCGAAGCTAAGTATTCGCCGGCGTGAGGGTCGGCTTGCGGCACGATAGCGGCAGCGATGCCTGCATCGGCCATTTTTTTGCGCAACATACCGAGACGTTGCTTAATTTCTTCTTTCATTGTAATATGGTTTTATGTCAGCGCAAAGATAGCGAAAAATACTGAAAGAGCGGTGATGGGAGGCGATAAAAAGATATAGCCCGAAGTCTCGCGACTCGGGGCTATAT
>JAEDNZ010000026.1 GCA_016302215.1 Muribaculaceae bacterium | reverse complement strand
GACGAACTAAACGACTGGGACTAATTGCCTCAATCTATGTTGAATTTTTAATACCAACTTAATATGATAAAATTGCCTTTTACGTTTACAAATGTTTTAGACGGTGAAGAAGTAACGATCGATTTGTACGATGTTGCTTTTATAAGCGCCGATTCTTCTTTGGTGGACGATGCAACAGGAGAAGTTATAGACTTCGAGAAAGAGTGCGTTATTATCACAATGAATAACGATTCTTTTTACGTCGCAGATATACCACTTTCTTTAGCACTAAATCTGTCTAAGGAATATTGGAGAATTAAATCTAAAAAAGCTATTAAGGAATTGTTCAAAAATAATTGATTAGGGCGTTCCGGCTCCGCCGTCGGGCTATCGTGAATCGAGCCTGATGTCTCGACCGAAAGGCTTCTATCCCTAACGCATTAACTTTAATACTGAACAATATGAATAAACTTCTTTCTTTAATCTTTATACTTACATATATTTCTGCTTATCCGCATAATAATTTTGCTGATATGAAGGAAGAACTCAACATGTGGTATCAAACTAAAACTACTACTTCAATTTCATATACTAAAAATCCTAAAACCATTGATTTCCCGACGCAACATTATTCAATTTGCGGAATCATAGATAAAGGAGTATTGTGCGATGGGACAGTTGCAAGGTTTTATGATACGACATCAGTTGTACCTGAACTTCTTTTAGAAGGAAAGGTGTCTTATACCGTTGGTAGATTGGTTATTGATGGCGTCAAATATATCAGGACATCATCTGGTACGAACAAAATATACGGCACTTTCTATGTTTATAATATGGATGATTTTTCAATGAATTATAAACCTAAGAAAGCCGGTGAACTACGGATTAAACGAGATAAGATATCATACTTGGATGGATTCTTTCTTGACAGAGCCGCAATAGTAAGGATAAGTAATGTCAATACAATATATCTCGACAAAAAAAATGAAGGAAATTCATTTACTTTCTTATCTGCTGAGATTCCAAATATTTCGATTAAGGATGATGACTCTTTTGACACTTTTGAAATGCTTCTTCAAGCAAATGATGGAGTAACTATACATTGGCAAGATGGAACAGTTTTTAAAGGTAGAGTAAAGCCAGTGCCAGTTGAGGGTCGTATTCGTTTTATTCCGTTAGAAGGACAACGGTGGGGAATGCCTAATGGCCCAAAGAAAATTTCAGTCCAAAGAGATAACGGCAATATAGTTTTTTTTCAAGAATACGGAGAATATAACACACTTTTGTATAGTGAGGCATGGTTTGTAAAAGATGATGGTTCATTAGTTGAGGAGGATTATTGGAATAAGCTAAAGATACTTGAAAACTGTTATTATGCTAAATGGCGATACCAAAATGGCGATTACTTTGAAGGCATAATTAAATATGCGATAACACAAAACGCGGACTCTATTACGTCTACGATATCCACTACCGCAACCAAAGGAATTTTCAAATATCAAAATGGAGACAGATTTGAAGGCGATGTGTCGTCATCTTCTGTTGGACCATTTTTTGTCGATGGTACTACATATTTTATAGATGGTACTATTACACAAGGTAATTGGCTCAATAATTTTACTCTAACTAATAGTCAGTGGCAAGAAGTATATAGAAGCCCAAATCCTACTTCTGCTAAAGAACTCGCACAGAAACTCATGTATCAAAATGCATATCCGAAATATAAATACTCAAATTGTATAGACTATTTTGACCCAGATACTGAAGATCAACAATCTACTTGTCCAGATTATATAATTTATGATAAATCTAAAAAATATTTTATATGTGTTTTTGACGATGGAAATGACTTAGGATCCGGCTTTGTTGTTGATGATAAAGGAAATATCAAATTAGAATCATCTGACCATAGGAGAATTTCATTACGATTCGCTATTGACGATAATGGTTATCGCAATTGGGAAATCGTTTATAAGGATGATAAACCTACATATATTAATGAATTTACGTGGTATTCAAATGGCATTATCGAATCAATAAAATCATATTCATATAGTACGAAAAAACTGTATCTTGCGTGTTACTTCTTTTCCGATGGGAAACTTAGAAGCGCTTATCAATATGGGCGTGGAAACACAGGAGAGAATATACTAAGAAAATCAAAGGAAGCGCATCCTTCATATGGAGGCTACACATGTAAACTATACGATCTAAATGGCAATTATGAGCGTTCAATTGAATGGGAAATTGGAATAGGATATAGCCTTTTTGGTGGTAGTTATGTTCAAGAAATGGCACCTGAACATATTGAATTAAGCAAAATGAGGCAAATGAACAATTAATTATTTTGAAAGTGTCGACGGAGCGTCGGGCTATCGTGAATCGAGCCTGATGTCTCTGCCATTCGGCTTATATCCCTAACGCATTGCCTCGGAGATACCTCCGGGGCTTTTCTTTGCGGTGGAATTAACGGCTGCGCCGTAGTTAGTGGTTATTGGTTAGCGGTTAGAGTGGCGGAGGAGGAGCAATTTTCAAAGGGCTACCGCTTGGGTCGTCTTTGCGGAGGCTTGCTTTGTAAGAGTAACGGATTTGTACCGAGCGTTTATAGACCATCGTTCAGCGTTTATCGCTTGTTGGGCTTCGGACGTTGGAGGCACTGTGAAGATGTTTGCTCTCTCGTCTGACATACCACTGCACGTGATTTTATGATGGGCTGACACGTGCAATGGTGCCGGCCCTAATTTTCATCTGACTGCAAAAGATTTTAGCGGACAGTAATAAAATAATAATCAAAAAATTTTTCTTGTGAGGGGGGGGCGGCGCGGCGGCTTCAATCCACCTGCTGGCCGGCGGCGAGGCGTTGACGCACCACCTCATACATCATGACGCCGGCAGCGACGCTGACGTTGAGAGAGCCGATGGTGCCAAACATCGGTATCGACACCTTGGTGTCGCACAGCGCCATCACCTCGGGCGAGATGCCCACGTCTTCAGCGCCCATCACCAGCGCCACGGGCCCGGTGTAGTCACCGGCGATATATGACATCGAGGCCTTCTCGCTCACGGCAACGATGGCAAAGCCGCTATCCTTGAGAAAGCGGACGGCGGCAGCAACGGTGTGCTCGCGGCATACGGGCAGCGTCATCAGCGCTCCGGCCGATGTCTTGACAGCATCAGCGCCGACAGACACCGAGCCGCGCTCGGCGATGACGAGGGCATTGACGCCGCA
This sequence comes from Muribaculaceae bacterium, assembly GCA_016302215.1. Classification (GTDB taxonomy): domain Bacteria; phylum Bacteroidota; class Bacteroidia; order Bacteroidales; family Muribaculaceae; genus CAG-873. The sequence continues at coordinate 12,425 of JAEDNZ010000026.1, read as the reverse complement.
GCACTCTGCGGTGCGGGCCATGGCGCCGAAGTTGCGCACATCGGTGATGCCGTCGAGCACCACCACAAAGGGCAGCACGCCGCCGTCAAACAGGCTCATCACCAGATTGCCCAGATTGTGATACTCCACCGCCGAGAGCAGAGCCACGGCGCCTTGGTGGTTCTTGCGAGTGATGCGATTGAGCCGCTCCAGGGGCACACGCTGCACCGGTATGCGATACAGCTTGACAAGGTCAAGCAACTCAGAGGCAAGCTCGCCGCCCATCTCTTTCTTGAGCAGGAGCTTGTCAATTTGCTTACCGGCCTGAATGGCCTCGATTATGGCTCGTATGCCGAAAATATAGTCAGTGGGTTGCATGATGATGTCAAGTGCTTATGTTACTATGTATCTATGTATCAATAATTATCGTTGGTGTCAATTGGCATCTGCGCCTTCGGCCGAGGCCTTGCGCAGCATAGCTCGCGCCGCCTCCAGCGCCGCCTCGTCGTGTGGGTCTCCGCTGAGCATCAGCGCCAATTCGCTGACGCGCTGCTCTGAGGTCAGGCGCGAGATGCGCGTGGCCGTAGTGGTGTCATCGTCCTCCTTATAGACCTTGAAGTGGCATCTGCCGCGAGCAGCCACCTGCGGCAGGTGAGTGATAGTGACCACCTGTATGCTGCGCGCAATGTCGGCCATCATACGCGCTATGCGGTTGGCTATGTCGCCAGAGACGCCGGTGTCAATCTCGTCAAAGATGATTGATGGCAGCGACATCTTCTCGGCGAGTATCGATTTGACACACAGCATCAAGCGCGATATCTCTCCGCCCGATGCCGTAGCAGCGACGGAGCTGAGCTTCTGATTTTTATTGAAGGCAAACATCAGCTCGATGGTGTCGATGCCGTCGGCGCCCAATTTGCCCTGCGACATCGCCACCTCGCAGCGCAGATTGGCCATGCCCAGCGGCGCCGCCATGTCTCTGAGCCTCTCGGCAAAAGCATCGGCAGCCTCGCGCCGGCGCTGTGACAATTCGCGCGCCAAGGCCATAGCTTTGCGTTTGAGAGAGCGCGCCGATGCCTCAAGGGCGGCGAGCACGTCGTCGCTGTTGGATATTGCAGCGAGCTGCTCGGCCATCTTGTCGCGCACGGCGATAAGCTCTTCCACGGTATCTACATGGTGCTTCAGCTCCAGCGAGTAGAGCCGGCTCAGCCGCTCCTCTATCGCCTCAAGCATCGCCGGGTCAGCCGTGACGCCGTCGGCGCGAGCGGCGAGGGTGTCAAGAATATCTTTTACCTCGATGGCCACGCTGTCGAGGCGGTCAGCCATATCATCGGCATCGGCGATGACTGATGCCATAGCGCGGCAATGAGTGATAGCGGTGTCAAGAGCATCAAGCGCGCCGGAGTCAGAGGCGCCCAGAGCCTCGGTGGCAGCGCCGAGGTGCTCACGGAGCACACCGGCGTGTGCGAGCATGCGGCGCTGACTCTCTAACTCGGCTTGCTCTCCGGCGCGCAGCTGCATATCGTTAAGCTCCTCGAGCTGATACGCTATAAAGTCAGCATCAGCCTTGTTGCGGCTCACCATATCGCGGGTCTTGGTGTATTGCAGCAGCATCTGCTTATACTCGGCATAGGCGGCTTTGTAGTCCGCGAGCAATGCCGCATTGCCGGCCATGCGGTCTATCACAGACAATTGATAAGCGGCATCGGCAAGCATCAGGTTCTGGTGCTGCGAGTGTATATCCACCAGGTGGACGGCCACCTGACGCAGGAAAGTGAGCGTGACCGGTGTGTCATTGACAAAGGCACGTGTGCGCCCCGAGGGCGACAGCTCTCGCCTGAGTATGCACACCTCGCCGCCGTCATCGACCTGCGCCTCAGCCAAGATAGGAGACAGCACGCCCTGCAGCTGCGCGTCAGGGCGGAACTCGGCCTCAACCACAGACTTGCACTGCGCGTCGCGAATCACACGCGCATCGGCGCGCGCGCCCAGCAGCATGCCCAGCGCGCCGAGGATTATTGACTTGCCGGCGCCGGTCTCGCCCGTGATAATATTAAATCCATCATCGAGAGCTATCTCGAGATGGTCAATGAGAGCATAATTACTGATGCTTAGAGAGACTATCATCTGTCCTGCTTGCCTTTCTTGATTTGTTCGAGGCGCGTCTGCTCGGTGGGGAAGATGGGCTGGAGGAGATTATATACCTTGGTGCGCTCGTCAGCCGGCGCCTTTGAATAGATATTCACCAGCTCATCGAGCTTGGCATCTTTAAACATTGAGAGCCCCACCGACATGGGCTGCGCGTCATATAACGCCTTGAGAGACTGGAGCGACTCGGTGACGGCGGCGCGGCCCTTATCCACCGACACCACCATCTGGTCCAGCCCCTGGCGATGGTATTTGTAGTACATATCGCGCATGCCCTCGGCTGCAGAGCCGTCAGTGAAGGCCGAGAGCACCGCACTACGGTTTTTGGTGTCCTCAAAAGCTTTCCATCCGCTTTCGCCCGAGGATTGCCCCATCTGCACTATCTGTCGCAGCTTGTCGTAGAACACATCGCCGCCGCGAGGCCCGAAGGAGTCAAAATCCACGGCCAAAATCAGGTAGGCATAGAAGTTGAGGATAGCCGTGAGCTGGCTCTCCATATTATTTTGCGAGAAAATCAGCGGCTCATTCTCGGTGTAGGTGAAATCCACCTTGGTGTCCTTGAAGTTGAGGAGCGTGGTGGTGTAGGAGCTGTTATACACCGGGCGCATCGACTGCACTTGCAGGTCGCCTGACATGGTGCCGTCTTCATTGTATTCCTTAATGGTGAGAAAGAGGCGGCACTCTATCTTCTCATTTGCGGCAAACTGGGCGTTGGAGAATGTTGTGGTATTGATGTAATCATTGATAGCCTGCTTGAGCGTCTCAAAAATCTGCTTAGAGCCTGACACCTGGTCGGCATTCAGCTCCACCTGGCAGTTTAACTCCTGGGCAGAAGCGCAGCCGAGCCATAGGGCACACAGCACCGCCCATACGATGATTGACAATCGCTTCATAGCTTCACTATTAAATCAATAATATCGCGAGCCACATCGGCCTTTGACTTCATGGGGAAGGCCGCCGGCACGCGGCCGTCAGCAAAAAAGACAGTGACCTTGTTGGTGTCAGTGCCGAAACCGGCTCCGGCATCTCTGAGCGAGTTCATCACTATCATATCGAGGTGTTTGCGCGTCATCTTAGCCTCGGCATTCTCAGCCTCATTGTCAGTCTCGAGGGCAAAGCCCACCAGCAGCTGGTCAGCGCGCTTGGTCTCGCCCAATGATGCCGCGATATCGGGGTTCATCACTAACTCCAGCGATGCGAGCTGTGTGCGCTCGCGCTTAATCTTCTTATCAGCCGGATGCGCGGGAGCATAGTCAGCCACCGCCGCCGTCATGATGGCGATGTCGGCAAGGGCAAATTCGTCGCGGCACGCGTCAAGCATCTGACGCGCCGACTCCACGCTCACCACGCGCACGCCGTGCTCGCGGGGCTTGACAGCCACGGGTCCGCTGACCACCACCACGTCGGCGCCGCGAGCGGCAGCCTCGTCGGCCAGGGCATAGCCCATCTTGCCGGTAGAGTAGTTTCCGATAAATCGCACCGGGTCAATACGCTCATATGTGGGGCCCGCCGTAATCAGCACTTTCTTGCCGCGCAGGTCATCGGAGGCGGCAAAATAGTCAGCGAGAGCCTTGACGATGCCCTCCGGCTCCTCCATGCGGCCTTTGCCCACGAGGTGGCTCGCCAGCTCGCCCACAGCCGGCTCTATGATGATATTGCCGTAGCTGCGCAGCAGCTCGATATTGCGCTGTGTAGAAGCGTGCGCCATCATATCGAGGTCCATCGCCGGAGCCACAAACACCGGCGCTTTGGCCGACAGATATGTGGTGATGAGCATATTATCAGCCACACCACACGCCATCTTGGCTATCGTAGAGGCGGTGGCCGGAGCCACGACCATACAGTCAGCCCACAGGCCTAAATCCACATGGGAGTGCCACTCGCCGGTGTTTGCGCTGAAGAACTCGGTAATCACGGGGTTGCCGCTGAGCGTTGACAGCGTCAGCGGCGCGATAAACTCGCGTGCATTGGGTGTCATCACCACCTGCACCTCGGCGCCGGCTTTTACCAGGAGGCGCACCAGCGATGCCGACTTATAGGCGGCAATGCCGCCACTGATACCGAGCACTATATGCTTACCTTTCAACATCGTAAGGCTTATTTATCTTATATCGTTATTTTTTGCAACGCAGCTTGATGCGTGTGAATGCGCGTTTGGTGTTTGACGGGAAGTCGCCCTTCATAATCCAGTCATAATATCCGCAGTCAGCCTTAAGCACGTCCTCGGCAACGCGACCCTTGTACTTGCCGAAATTGATAATCTCGCGGCCCTTATCGTCAAATATCAGGCGTCCCATGAAATCCACATTATCGTTCTGCGAAGACTCCTTCGCGAGCGATTTCACATCGCAGGGCATGTCGTCATATTTCTCAAGCTGGGCCAACAGCACCTCAAGCGTAGCCTCGGTGTCGGCGCAGGCGCTGTGAGCGCCCTCAAGGTCCTTGCCGCAATAAAAGCGATATGCAGCCGACAGTGTGCGCGGCTCGCGCTTGTGATAGATGGTCTGCACGTCAATAAAGTTGACTCGCGAGAAGTCAAAGTCAACGCCGGCGCGCGAGAACTCCTCGTCGAGCATCGGCACATCAAAGCGGTTGGAGTTGAAGCCCGCAATGTCGCAGCCGCTGATGAGCTGAGCGAAGCTCTTGGCGACCTGTGCAAACGTAGGCTCATCGGCCACATCGTCGTCAGAGATATGATGCACCGCCGTTGCCTCCTCGGGGATGTGCATCTGAGGGTTTATGCGGCGCGTGCGTGTCTCGGTGTGTCCATCAGGGTGGAGCTTCACTATCGAGATTTCCACAATGCGGTCTTGCGTAATGTTGGTGCCCGTAGTCTCCAAATCAAAGAATACGAGCGGACGTGTGAGCTGGAGCTTCATCATCAAAAGCCGTCAATATTGATAGGCATCAGCAGCACGAGCATCTCTACGCCCTCCTCGCTCTCGCCGGGGCTGAAGAGGCCGGGACGCCCTTGGTCAGCAAATTTCACCTCCACCTGCTCAGTGGCCAGTGTTTGCAGTATCTCAATGAGGAATGGCGAGGAGAAGCCGATAGCCAGCTCGGCGCCATCATAGCTACAAGGCACTTGCTCGCGCGCCGTGGTGCAGAGGTTCACATCGTCGCACTTTAGGAATATGGTCTGCGGCGTGATGCGGAACTTCATCAGGCCGAAGCCGGGGTCCACGAAGATGCCCACACGGCGCACGGCGTTGAGAAACGATGCGCGGTCAATGGTCATCGTGTATGGGTAGTTCTGCGGTATCACCTTGTTGTAGTCGGGATATCGACCGTTGAGGAATGTGCATCTGAATGTGATGCTATCGCTCTCGATGGTGGCGTTTTTCTTTGTCATCGTCACCTTGAGGTCCTCGTCTTTATTTACTACAGCTTTGAGCACATTGCACGGCTTCATCGGCATGACACATGCAGCTGTGACACCCGGAGCGATGCGTCGGTCAATGTATCTGACGAGCTTATGCGAGTCGGTAGCGACAAAGGTGATATCATTGTCGTGCACATCAATATACACGCCCTGCATGATTGGGTGGAAGTCATCATTAGATGCAGCGAAGGTGGTGTTTTCGAGGCCCTTGACGAGCTTATCGCCACTGATGACGAATGACACGGGGGCAGCGCCGTCATCGTCAGACTGCCTGAAGCCGGGATAGTCAGCGCCATTGATAGCCACGAGGGTATATTTACCGCCGGTGTAAGATATCACCACCTGATACGTAGTGTCATCGACCTCAAAGGTTATGCCTTGCGCCGGGAGCTCTTTGAGCAAATCCACCAGGCGGCGAGCACCGACACAAAAGCGCAACTCGCCCTCCACGTCGCTGATAGCCACGCGCGTTGACAGCGAGTTCTCCATATCCGAGCCCGTGATTGTAAGCGTCTCGCCCGACACTTCCAGCAAGAAGTTGTCAAGTATCGACATAGCATTTTTCTGACTTATAACCTTGCTGACACCGGCAGCGGCAGCATATAGGCTTTTGCAGGGAACATTGAATTTCATAATATGGTATTAATCTAATTGTTGTAATTATACAAAGGTAATAAAATTATTCGCTACTATTGATGCGCGGCCCTTATTTTTTTGATTTTTTATGTAAGCCTGCTCCTTATCGAGGCAGCAGCTCAAAGGCATCGACATAAATCTCGGTGATATAGTGCTTGATGGTGTTGCGGTCAGTCCACACACGCGTGCGCAGCTTGCCCTCGATGAGCATTCGAGCGCCCTTGCGCACATACTTCTCGGCAAACTCGGCATGTCGGTCCCACATCACTATATTGTGCCACTCGGTCAGCTCGGGCACTTCCGAGCCATCGCTCAGCCTTCGCGCTGCCTCGGTGGTGGCAAGCGAAAATTCAGCTAACTGGCGGCCTCCTTCAATAAATCGCACACGCGGGTCGCCGCCTACACGTCCCATTAAAATTACCTTATTCATATCAAAACACAAAGTTAAGCAAAAAGCTCAAAAATCCTAACATTTCGCGGCGTAATTTGATGCCGGCGGCGCTCCGCGCCATTGCCGCGCCATTGCCGGACTATTGCATCGGTGTCTTGAAGCGCTTGATAGAGGTCTCGCCGAGTGTCACGCCATCGGCAGAGCCGCAGACAAAGGCCAGCGGGCTATGCGAGGTGCCGGCAAAGGCATATACCGCCCTGTAATAGTAGGTGGTGTTAGGCCTCAGGCCCTCAATCGCCACCCTAAACTCCGAGCCTACGCCCTCTTGGACGCCACTACGGCGATATGCAGCGCGGCCGCCCTCCAAAGCGCCGATGTCGGTGTCACACTCTATGGCATACTCGCCCAAGGTATTGAACGCCGCACTGCCACACATCACCATCGCCGCCAACACGGCCTTATCAGCCGTCACGCTGACAGGCTCGCTGCAGCTCCATATCAGCAGCTGCTCACTGCTGCACTGCACGGCGCTACCGGCTGACGCCCGCACTTTGGCTATCAGCCCCTCGGCCGCCGGCGCGCTCTGTATGGCATCGACCGTCGTTGATGGCGGCGCATCGGGCATTGTTGCCACAGCCTCAAACAGCGGGCGCAACGTGGCAAACAAATCGTAGGCCATGCCGTAGCCCATGGCGCCAAACATCTGCGCCAAATACCCGAGAAGAGCTCTGAAGTCAGTGCGGCCTATCTCGCTGCACTCGTCATGCACCGGGTCGGCGGCATAGTCATAATACACGCTGCCATTGCTTTCATCTACGCGCACGATATCCGTGACGCCATGGCTGTAAGCATTGAGATACAGCACCTTGGCGCCGCGGCGCACCACGGCGGGCATGCCATTGCGCCGACAGATTACATGGGTGTGATGCGTGGCGGTGAGGTCGCTCACCGTGAGGCAGTGACTATAAGCATCAGTGGCATCGTCACCGGCTATGGTCTCCAAGGTGATTATGGCTTGGGGGCAGACCCATACGGCATCACAGCCGGCAGCGTCAGTGAGGCACACCACGCCATCGGCCTGCGCGGCGAGCGCGGCAAAATCAAGCTGCTCGGGTGTGGGGGCATCGCTATCGTCATCGTCGCCGCCCGAGGGGTTACCGCCCGGACGATCGTCGGGCGCCTCAGGCGGATCGCTGTGGCATGCAGATACAGCCCCGCATAAGCAGCACACAGCGATGATGGCGATGATGTAGCGGTAGAGTCTCGACATTAGCGGCGGAGAACTACATCGGCGAAGGCATCAGCCTCCAAAGTTGTCGTAGTGTATTGACGAGGCATCGACGCCGAGGCTGTCGAGCATCTTATTGACGGCGGCACTCATCGGGCCGGGACCGCACATATAGTACTCAATGTCTTCGGGCGACTCGTGGTCCTTGAGATAGGTGTCATAGATTACCTGATGCACAAAGCCCGGGGTGTATTTGACGCCGGCGGCATCGGCGGCCGGGTCGGGACGGTCAAGAGCCAAGTGGAAGTGGAAATTGGGGAACTCCTTCTCAAGGCTAAGGAAGTCGTCAAGATAGAACACCTCATTGAGCGCACGGGCGCCGTAGAAGTAATTCATCACGCGGTCAGTGGTATGCAGCGTCTTGGTCATGTGCATAATCTGGGCTCGCAGCGGAGCCATACCTGCGCCGCCGCCTATCCACATCATCTCGTTTTTGCTGTCGAAGATGGGGTGGAAGTCACCGTAAGGGCCGCTCATGATGACCTTGTCGCCGGGGCGCAACGAGAAGATATACGACGAGGCGATGCCGGGCATCACGTCTCTGAAGGAGGTGCCGGCGACTACGGGATAAGGCATCTTGCCCGAGGCGTCAGGACGCACCATCGGCGGTGTGGCGATGCGCACGGTGAGCATTATCCTGTCGCCCTCTGCCGGATAGTTAGCCATAGAGTAAGCTCTGACGGTAGGCTCAGTGTTGCGGCACTTCAGCTTGAAGAGGCCGAACTTTTCCCACGCCGGCATATAAGTGTCGCCGATGAGGCTCTTATCGATATTCTTGTCATAGTCTATCTCAAAGGCCGGTATCTTAATCTGAGCATACGAGCCGGGCACAAAGTCCATGTGCTCGCCCTCGGGGAGCGCCACGATAAACTCTTTCATAAACGTGGCCACATTGCGGTTGGAGATGACCTCACACTCCCACTCCTTGACGTTGAGCGTGGAGGCATCAATGGCTATCTTGAGGTCGTCTTTGACCTTGACCTGGCAGCCGAGGCGCCAATGGTCCTTGACCTGACGGCGGGTGAAATGCACCGTCTCGGTGGGCAATATTTCGCCGCCGCCCTCCGTCACTTGCACGCGACACTGGCCGCAGCTGCCCTTGCCTCCGCATGCCGACGACAGGAAGATGCCTTGCTCTGACAGTGTGGACAGCAGAGTGCCGCCCGATGAGGCCTCCACGCGGCGGTCATCGTTGATTGTGATTGACACCGCGCCGCTGTGCACCAAATACTTCTTAGCTATCAGCAATATCGCCACCAGCAGCAGCGTGATGGCCAGAAAAAATCCCACGCCGGCTATCAAGGTGGCGCGTGAGAGACTCGCTATCAGGAGTGTAATTACTGAATATATCATAGTCAGAGAGGTCATAGTTTAATGCCAAGGAAGCTCATAAAGGCGATGCCCATCAGAGCGGTGATGATAAATGTGATGCCAACGCCGCGCAAGGGCTTGGGCACGTTGGAATATGCCGCGATGCGCTCGCGTATGGCAGCCACGGCAGTGATGGCGAGCAGCCAGCCAATTCCCCACCCTCCACCGGCACAGGTCGCCGTCCACACATCGGCAAAATCACGCTGCTGCATAAACAGCGAGCCTCCAAGTATGGCGCAGTTCACCGCAATCAGCGGCAAGAAGATGCCGAGCTGAGCATACAGCGACGGGCTGTATTTCTCCACCACCATCTCCACAAGCTGTGTCATTGACGCTATCACCGCAATAAATAATATCAGCGACAGGAAGCTGAGATCTACTTCTGCATATTCAGCTCCCAGCCACGCCAAGGCGCCGGGGCGCAGCACATAGGTCTGCAACAGATAGTTGGTGGGCAAGGTGATGACCAGCATAAAAGTTACCGCCATGCCCAAGCCAAAGGCTGTCTTCACGTTTTTGCTTACTGCCAAGAACGAGCACATGCCCAGGAAGTAAGCAAATATCATATTGTCGATAAATATCGAGCGGATAAACAAGTTGAAATTTTCCATCTCTTTCCGTTAATCGTAGTTGGTCTCTGCGATGAGATATGCAGTGAGTGAGTGTGACTAATTTTACTTTTCCTGGAGGTCCTTATTGACACTGCGCTGCACCCAGATGATGCAGGCCACCACTATCAGCGCCATTGGCGGCAGTATCATAAGCCCGTTGTTGCAATATCCGGCATCATACCACGCCTGCGGCACCACCTGATACCCCAAGAGCGTGCCCGAGCCTAACAGCTCGCGGAAGAAGCCCACGATGATGAGAATTATGGCATAACCCACGCCGTTGCCTATGCCGTCGAGGAATGATGCAAAAGGCCGATTGCCCATAGCAAATGCCTCAAGGCGACCCATGAGAATGCAGTTGGTGATTATAAGACCGATAAACACAGACAGCTGCTTGCTCACATCATAGGCATAAGCCTTGAGCAGCTGGCTCACTATCACTACCAATCCCGCCACGACCACCAGCTGCACGATGATGCGTATGTTGGTGGGTATGGTCTTGCGCAGACAGGAGATAATGACATTACTAAATGCCAGCACGGCTATCACCGAGATGCCCATCACTATTGCAGGCTCAAGCTTGGCGGTTACAGCAAGCACCGAGCATATGCCCAGAATCTGCACCACCACGGGATTGTCCTTGGAGAGCGGGTTGAGAAACACCGACTTATTTGAAGTTTTTTCTGCCATCGTTATTCAGCTCTAAGTGTTTTCAAGAATGATTCGTAAGGGGCGAGACAGGCGCCGAGCATGGCTGCCACGCCTTTGCTGGTGACGGTGCCACCCGAGACGCCATCTACATAGTCTTCATCGCCCGCAGGCTTCTGTCCGGCCTTGACCACTGTCACCGGCATATAACGCCCGTCCTTCCACATATTTTTGCCCACAAACTTGTCGCTGAACGCCGATTTCTCTATCTCGGCGCCCAGACCGGGCGTCTCGCTCTCATGTGCGAAATATGCGCCGTAGATGGTTGATCCGTTGTCGTCGAGCGCCACATAGCCCCATATCGGGCCCCAGAGGCCTTGACCATAGATGGGCAAGATATATTTGGTGGCGCCATCGTCAGTGGTGCATACATACACCGGCAGGCGGCGGCTCTCAGCCGGCACCTTACACTCTGACGCCATATCTATCGAGAAGGCATCGCCGTCAACGCGCTCACCGCGGGCATTGACCACAAAAGTGCTTGTGATATGCGAGTTATATACCTCTACTGTCAGCGATTGCTCTTGCGGCACGATATGCACCGACGACAATATCTGGCGCATCTTGTCGGCATTGACATTATCGGTCTGGCGGTCTTTGAGCGACATGGCGGTGAAGGCCAAGGCCGCGCCAACGACTACCACCAGCACTATGATGTAGATTATTGTATAGACGTTGCTCTGCTTATTCATTGTTAGAGTGTTTTAGCTGTTATGCGACGAGCGCGTCGACGACTGTTGGCGCTGACCACGCAGTGGTCTATCAGCGAGGCAAAGGCATTGAGCAGCAGCACTGCCATCATGGCGCCCTCAGGATAGCCGCTATTGTATGTGCGAATGACTATCGCCAACGCACCGATTAGAAATCCGTAAATCCACTTGCCGGCATTGGTGCGGCATGCCGTAACCGGGTCGGTGGCCATAAATACTGCGGCAAAGCCAAAGCCGCCGTAGAGCAGCTGCTCGATAGGGCTGAGCATTGACGCCGGATAGGTAGGCGTGGCAAATGTGTTGGCAAGCAAGGCCATCAAGTAGCCGCCCACAAATACTGACAGCATGATGCGCCACGACGCCGTGCGCGTGATGAGCAGCAATGCCGCTCCTATCAAGATACACAGCATCGAGGTCTCGCCGAACGACCCGGGTATCAAGCCCACAAAGGCGTCCCACCACGTGAGCGCCTGGCCGTCAATGCCGGTGAGCGTGGTCGCGCCGCTCGATGTGGCGAGCTGGCCCAGAGGCGTTGCACAGGTAAAGGTATCGGGAGCTATCGGACCATAGCCAAACATCGGGGAGGTGGCGACAAACACGCCGTCGCCCGACATCTTGGCGGGATACGAGAAGAAGAGCACCGCGCGAGCCACCAAGGCGGGGTTGAACATATTGTAACCGGTGCCGCCAAACACCTCCTTGGCAAATATCACTGCTATCGCCGTGGCCACAGCTATCATCCATAGCGGTGTGGAGATGGGGCATATCAGCGGTATCAGCAGGCCGCTTACCAAGAAGCCCTCCTGGATTTCCTCGCCGCGCTTCTGAGCCACGATAAACTCAATGCCCAGACCCACCGCATACGTCACCACGATGCGTGGCAAGATGGCCAGGAAGCCATAGAGCATAAGGCTCCAAAATGGCTTTGCAGCGATGCCGCACGCCAGCCAATGCTGATAGCCGGTGTTGTACATGCCGAACAAAAGGCAGGGCAGCAATGCCAGCACCACGATAATCATTGCGCGCTTGCTGTCGTTGGCTTTATGCACATGCACGGCGTGACAGCGCGCCGAAGTGGTGCGCGGAGTATATAAAAAAGTATCAAACCCATCATACACCGAGCGGAAAGCGTGCAGCTTGCCTCCGGGCTCAAAATATGGTCTGATACGGTCGAGCGTTTTACGAAGCATAATATTGTGAT
>JAEDNZ010000025.1 GCA_016302215.1 Muribaculaceae bacterium | reverse complement strand
AACGGCTACTTCCGCAACGAAGAAGCTCCATACCTCACTAAGAATTACATCTCAAACCACTTTGTCTGGCAAAATGACTTCGGCAAGGAGCGCAGATACCGCATCGGTGGTGTCCTCGACATCGCACATATTGGCGCTAAAGTAGAGGCCGGAGTCGAAAACCTCCAAAACCACATATACTTCGGCCAAGACGGATTGCCGCGTCAGCATGGCTCTAACGTGCAGGTATTCTCCGCGCGACTGTCTCACCACCTCAAGCTCGGCATCATGCATTGGGAAAATCGCATCACATACCAGACCTCAAGCGATGACAATATCATACCGCTGCCCAAGCTCGCCATCTACTCTAACCTATACATCTTATGCCGCATCGCAGCGCTAAAGATGCAGCTCGGCGTGGACTGCGACTACTACACCCGATACTACGCTCCCATCTATCAGCCCGCCACATGTTCTTTTGCCAACCAACACACCACGATGGTTGGCAACTACCCATTCATGACCTTCTATGCCAACATGAAACTCAGCAAGGTCAAGCTATACGTGCAGTACTCTCACGTCAACCAGGGCTGGTTCGGCTCTAACTATTTTGTGATGCCAAATTACCCGCTCAATCCGCGCCGCTTCCAAATTGGCCTATCTGTGGATTTCGCCAATTGACAACCCTCACCGCCGCCTACCCCTCCGCTTTGATTGATTAACCTCAATTTCGCACCCGTTTTTTGCAAAAATAGGGTAGCGCGATTTGTGGTGTCATTCTTTTTTTGTATATTTGCAAAGGTCATCTGCTATGGTGGCTTACACATTTTTTTAACTTACTCTAAACCATACCATCAAAAACATGCAGCACATCAAACAATTGCTGTTAGGCGATGAGGCTTTGGCGCTCGGTGCCATCAATGCAGGCCTCTCGGGGGTTTACGCTTACCCCGGTACTCCTTCTACTGAAATCACTGAGTATATACAATCCAACGCCGTGGCTAAGCAGCGCGCCATCCACAGCCATTGGTCGTCAAACGAAAAGACAGCCATGGAGGAGGCGCTGGGAATGTCGTTCTGCGGTCGCCGCTCCATGGTGTGTATGAAACATGTGGGCATGAACGTCTGCGCCGACCCTTTTGTCAACTCGGCCATGACAGGCACCAACGGCGGCCTTATCGTCGTTGCCGCTGATGACCCCTCGATGCACTCCTCTCAAAACGAGCAGGACTCCCGCTTCTACTCTGACTTTGCATTCATTCCCACCTTTGAGCCGTCCAACCAGCAGGAAGCATACGACATGGCGGCCGACGCCTTTGACTTATCCGAGAAATGGCAGATGCCCGTGATGTTGCGCATGGTCACCCGCCTGTTCCACTCGCGCGCTGTGGTCTGCAGCGACGCCGTAGCTGCCCCCGAGCGCCCGCTATCTTACCCCGAGCACACTCGACAATGGGTGCTCATGCCCGGCAACTCCAAGGTGCGATACAAAGAAGTGCTCCGTATCTGGCAGCAGCTCCAACAAGTATCAGAGACTTCGCCATACAACAAATACATCGACGGCACTGACCATTCGATGGGCATTATAGCATCAGGTATCGCTTACAACTACCTGATGGAGAACTATCCCGACGGCTGCCCTTATCCCGTGGTCAAAATTTCGCAATACCCGCTACCCAAAGCTATGATACAACGCCTGGCCGCCGAGTGCCCGAAGATTCTCGTCATCGAGGAGGGGCAGCCTTTCATCGAAGACCGTCTGCGCGGCATCATTGACCACGGCACCTCTATCATGGGACGCCTCTCCGGCGAGCTGCCGCGCACCGGCGAGCTCACACCCGATGCCGTGCGCCTCGCCGTTGGGCTACCCGCCCTCAGCCGCTCTGACGCCAGCGAGATAGTAGCACCGCGTCCGCCCGCCCTATGTCAAGGCTGCGGCCACCGCGATGTATATCACGCCCTCAACGATGTGATGGCTCAGTATCCCAATCCCAAAGTCTTCGGCGACATCGGCTGTTACACTCTCGGCTGGCTCGCTCCCTTCAACGCCATTGACAGCGTCGTGGATATGGGTGCATCTATCACCATGGCTAAAGGCGCAGCTGACGCCGGGCAGCACCCATCGATAGCAGTAATCGGCGACTCCACATTTACTCATTCCGGCATGACGGGCCTCCTCGACGCCATCAACGAGAACTCAGACATAACAGTCATCATCAGCGACAACCTCACCACCGGCATGACAGGCGGTCAAGACTCGCAAGGCACCGGCAAGCTCGAGGATATATGCCGTGGCCTCGGTGCCGACCCCGCCCACGTGCGCACAATAGACTCCCTGCCGCGCAACCACGACCAGATGATGCAGCTCTTCAAAGAGGAAATCGAATACCACGGCCTATCGGTCATCGTCTCCCGACGCGAGTGCATACAGACAGCACGTCGCCACGCCGCTGCAGCCGCTAAAAAGCAAAGCAAGGCTTAACATCCTCTCGCCGATATCGGCTTTATAATACCTCGCTCACATTTACCATCACACCTCTATTATCCACGTTTTTCATCATGAAAAAAGACATCATACTCGCCGGCGTTGGCGGTCAAGGCATTCTCTCCATAGCCACCGTTATCGGCGTGGCTGCCCTTCAAGAAGGCCTATTCATCAAGCAAGCCGAGGTACACGGCATGAGCCAGCGCGGAGGCGACGTGCAGTCAAACCTGCGCCTATCATCTGACCCCATCTACAGCGACCTCATCGCTCAAGGCGCCGCTGACCTCATCGTCTCGCTCGAGCCGATGGAGGCCCTGCGCTATGCCGCCTACCTCAATCCTCAATCCGGGTGGATTGTCACAAACACGGTGCCGTTTGTCAACATCACCAACTACCCCGACATGGCGCTCGTTGAGGCCGAGCTGCACCGACGCCCACGCGTGATAGCCTTTGACGTCGATGCCGCCGCTAAGGAGATAGCATCGCCCCGCTCGTCAAATATGGTGCTCCTCGGAGCATGCGCTCCGCTCTTAGGCATTGACACCGACAAGCTCGCCGACGGCATACGCCGTATCTTCGCCCCGAAGGGCGACAATATCGTCGAGGCCAACATCGCCGCCTTCAATCACGGCCTCAACGTGGCCAAGGCGGTTATCAAATAAAAAAGACACCGCTATCCCTTCCTATCTATCTTCATATCCTTTCTTTATCATCAACCATCACATTATGGCCTCCTCCTTTCCTTTAAGCCAAGACACTCTGCAGCAAGCCATTGACCGCGTCGGCGTCATTGACATGAACACTGCCACCATACGCCAGATATGTGCCGTAGCTGCCGATATGGAGCGTGCTTCCGACACCCGATTTGTGCACCTCGAGATGGGCAACCCCGGTTTGCCGCCAAGCTCCGTAGGCATTGCCGCCGAGATACAAGCCCTCAACAGCGGCGTCGCCAACCAATACCCCAACATCATAGGCATCAAGCCCCTCAAGGACAACGGCTCGCGATTTGTCAAAGCTTTTCTCGACCTCGACATTCCGCCGCGGTGCATAATACCCACCGTAGGATCCATGCAGGCCAGCTTCACCCTATTCATCTTATTAGGGCAGCGAAAGCCCGGCGCCGACACCATCTTGTACATCAACCCAGGCTTCCCAGCCCAGCGCAACCAAGCCAAACTCCTCGGCCTCAACACTGAGCAATTTGACATCTATGAATACCGCGACGTCAAGCTCGAAGCAAAGCTCGAGAGTATTCTCTCATCGGGAAAGGTTTCCGCTATCATTTACAGCAACCCTAACAATCCCGCATGGTTTAACCTCACCGAGCAGGAATTGGAAATAATAGGCCGACAGGCATCCAAGCACGACGTATTTGTCGTCGAAGACCACGCCTACTTCGGCATGGACTTCCGCAAGCCTTTGGGTCGCCCATACGAGCCGCCATTCGTGCCCACCGTAGCCCGATACACTGACAATTACATCTTGCTCATCTCGGCGTCTAAGATGTTCAGCTACGCCGGACAGCGCATCGCCATGGTATGTATGTCTGAGACCGTGTGCGACAGCAGCAGCGACTTTATTCGCTCGTTCTACGAGATGCCCACTTTCGGCGATGCATATGTCTTCGGCGTGCTGTACTGCGCCTCCTCAGGTGTCACTCACTCGGCGCAGTATGCCTACGCCGCCATGCTCGAGGCCGCCGTTGAGGGCAAGCTCGACTTTGTCAGCGACTGCGCCGAATACGGCCGCCGAGCCGAGAGAGCAAAACGGATTTTCACAGACAACGGCTTCCACATCGTGTATTCCCACGATGGCGACGCTCCCATTGCCGATGGCTTCTTCTTCACCGTCGGCTACAAGGACTTCAGCGGCGAGAGCCTTCACGCCGAGCTGCTGCGACACGGCATCGCCACAATACCGCTGCGCTCCACCGGCTCTAACCAAGAGGGCCTCAGAGTGTGCATCTCCACTCTCTCCCACGACAGCGACTTTGAGCACCTTGCCGCCCGGCTCGCCATCTTCCACTCCAACAACCCATTATGAAAGGCCAATATATGACCGCCGACGAGGCCATGCGCCTCATCAACAACGGCGACCACATCTTCATTCAAGGCAGCACCTCTATCCCTGAGACGCTCTGCGCCGCTCTTGCCGCGCGATGCTATGAGCTCCACGACCTGGTCATCTACAATGCTTTTGCTGTGGCTGACAGGCCCGCGCCTTACTGCGTCGAAGAGCTCAAAGACCGCTTTACGCTCCGCTCTTTCTTCGTGTCTAACTCCGTGCGTCACTGGATTGACAAAGGCTATGGCTCCACCATACCGCGCTTCCTCGGCGAAGTACCCGCTCTATTCCGCGACGGCACATGCCCCGTCGATGTGGCTTTAATCAACTGCTCGCTGCCCGACGATGACGGCAACGTCAGCTTTGGCGTCTCTGCCGACCTCGCCACGGCGGCCGTGCAATGCGCCAAGGTGGTCATCGCTCAGATCAATCCGCACATGCCTTTCTCCTACGGCGACCCGGTAATAAACATCAAGGATATCGATGCCTGCGTCAGCGTCAACGACCCGCTCGTAGAGGTGCCCACAGCTGTGCCCAACGACGTAGAGATTAAAATCGGCAATTTCATCGCCGAAATCATTCCCGACGGCGCCACCCTGCAGATTGGCGTCGGAGGCATCCCAAACGCCGTAATCAGAGCGCTGGCCGGACACAAGCACCTGGGCCTCCACACCGAGGCTATGACCGACGGCGTGCTGCCTTTAATACAAAGCGGCGTCATTGACAACAGCCTCAAGAAAGTGGAGCCGGGTAAGTCAGTAGCTTCGCTCGCATTAGGCTCGCGCAAGCTCTACGACCTCATGGACCACAACCCCGACATGATCTTCCGCGATGTGGCCTGGACCAACGACCCCTTCCGCATAGCGCAAAACCCGCGTGTAGTATCAATAAACTCATGCCTCGAGATTGACCTTACAGGCCAAGTATGCGCCGACTCTATCGGCGAGCGCATATTCTCTGGCGTAGGCGGACAGCACGACTTCGTCTATGGCGCCTCTCGCAGCGAGGGCGGAATATCTTTCCTCGCAATGACCGCCACCACCAACAAGGGTCTCAACAAAATCAAACCCATCCTCTCTCCCGGCGCCGGGGTGGTCACCACGCGCTTCCAGACCAACTATATCGTCACCGAATACGGCGCTGTAGATCTCCGCGGCAAAGACCTTGCCCAACGCGCACGACTACTCATCAGCATCGCCGCACCACAGTTCCGCGAAGAGCTCGACAAGGCAGCCGCCGCACGCTTTGGCTCGGCTTACACGCGCCTGTAATAACACATCATCACAGCTATCTCTAAGCAGAGGCTCCCTGGCGGATATCATGCCCGGGGAGCCTCTACTATATATATTACAGCTCTTTTCACCTCCTAATCAGCTCCTAATATCCGTTAAAGGCTATTAAACGCGCGCCGTGATACCTATAATCACAATATTTATTGCTATATTTGCAAAAACTATTGCTTCGGCAACACAAAATCACGCGCCAATGAAAACTAACATACACCCCCATCGACACCCTCTTGCCATAATAATATGTTCGGCCTTAATAGCCTGCTCATCAAGTTGCTCGATCTTTGAGAAAGTGCCCTCTGTGCGCGGCGATGCCGGCAGCGTCACCTCGCGCCCGGCGCAGCAGACCACGGCCACAGCGCCGGCGGCCACTCCCACCCCGGCGCAGCAGACACCCGCCACTCCTACAGAGACGCCCGCCATAGCCTCTGAGACACCCGTCGCAACGCCGCCCATACCGGGCCCGGCAGCCATCACCGAGCCGCAAATAGAGCCGGAGCCGGCTGACACGGCTGAGGCTACACCGATGCCTGAAAAACAGCAACAGTCAGCCCCCGAGAATAATGACTCTAACGCCGCCGGCCACAAAGCAGCCGCCTCGCCTCTGGCCGAGACGCTCGCCGGCGAATGGCTTATCATCAAAGCCGGCACCGACGACATCACCGAAGAGGAGGATATGCCTTACATCAATTTTGACCCTGCCGAAAGCCGGTATTATGCTTACAATGGCTGCAACTACCTCAATGGCGCTATCGTCCTCGATGAACACAACGTCACTTTTGCAAACTCTATCTCCACCATGCGTTACTGCGCCGGCAAGGGCTATGATGTAGCAATATTAGCTGCGCTCAATGACAACAAGCCCATGCGTGTCACGCTTCGCCAAAGCGATGGCGCCACATTCATCGACCTATATGGCGGCTCCAAAGAGACGTCGCTGACGCTGCGGAGACACAACATGGAGTTTCTCAACGGCCACTGGCAAGTAACCGAAATCAGCGGCAACGCCACCGAAGTGCCGGCCGACATTTTCTTTGACATAGCCGAGCTCAAAATTCACGGCAACACCGGCTGCAACTACTTCAACGGCGTCATCTATATCGACCCATCTCACAGCAACGCCATTGACTTCAGCCAAATGGGCGTCACACGCATGGCATGCCCTTACACCCTCCAAGAGACAGCTATGCTCGTAGCACTCGAGCAGACCGTCGCCGCCACGAGGCTCTCCAACAGCACCGCTCAGCTCACTGACCGCGATGGCAAGGTTCTGATTAAGCTCAAACGAATTCCGCTCGACTCCACAAATCCCTGACGACGAGCCCTTAGCGCCGAGCAAAGCCGCGCCGGCGTGCTTTATTGCCACGGCAATGCACAATATATGCCCCAAAAAACACCGATTTGCATATCCGTGTCTGAGAAAAAAAACGTACCTTTGCACATCGGTTTATACACCGGCTCTCTTCTTATAAACAAGCAATTAGTAATCAGTTATTTATACAATCAATAATGCCATCTGACGGTCCAATAAACATTGACCTGCAAGCTGTCATTAATCGGCGCTTGGGCAAGCGCGCTTGGTTGGTCCCCAAACCTTTAGTGAGGGCCTTAAGCCGTATGATTTGCCAGGAACAGCTCAACGAGATGCTCCGCGTCAACTATCCGCGCCGTGGACCCGCCTTCAGCCAAGGCGTGCTCGACCATCTCAACATCAAAATCAATGTGGAGCATAGCGAGCGCCTGCCTCGCCCCGACGACTCGCGCGTTATCATCGTCAGCAATCACCCCCTCGGTGGACTCGACGGCATGGCTATGATATCTTATTTCTCTCGCCACTATGGCCGAGACGTCAAGTTTATCGTCAACGACCTGCTTATGGCCATCGAGCCCCTGACTGATGTATTTCTGCCTATCAACAAGCACGGAGCGCAATCGCGTCAAGCCATCTGCGACATTGACAACGCTATGGCCGGCGACGCGCCTATAATCATGTATCCCGCCGGATTATGTTCGCGCCGAATGCCCGACAAATCAATCTGCGACCTCGAATGGCAAAAGATGTTTATCGCCAAGGCCATCGAATACAAGCGCGACATAGTGCCAGTTTTCTTTGACGGCCGCAACAGCGACACTTTCTACAAAATGGCGGCGTGGCGCAAACGCCTCGGCATAAAATTCAACATCGAGATGCTTCGACTTCCTAAAGAAGTGTTCAGAGCCCACGACAGCACTTTCACCATATTCTGCGGCGAACGAATACCATACGCCACCCTCAACAAAGCCTCAAAGGCCGAAGCCGCCCGCCTCAAAGACATTGTTTACAGCCTCCGCCACTCCAACAGCTAAACACCTCCCTTTTTTAATCCCTGACCTCACCTTTCCACACAATGAATAAGTGCATCATTGACCCGATACCACAAGACCTGATAGAAGCCGAGCTTACTGAGCAGCGGTTTCTGCGCGACACCAACAAAGGCAACAACAAAATCTATATCATCGATGCCCACAATGCGCCTAACACCATGCGCGAGATAGGGCGCCTACGCGAAGTGGCATTCCGTAGCGCCGGCGGCGGTTCCGGCAAAGAATGTGACATCGACGAATTTGACATCATGGAGCCGCCTTGTCGCCAGCTTATCGTCTGGGACCCAGACAGCAAGCTCATCTTGGGCGGGTATCGCTTTATATGTGGCAGGGACATCAGATATGACGACAACGGCAAGCCGCGCATCGCCACAAGCCACATGTTCAACTTCTCTGAGCGTTTCCTCAAGGACTATCTGCCTTACACCCTTGAGCTCGGCCGCTCTTTTGTCCGACCCGAATATCAGTCTTCGCGCGCCGGCGCTAAGGCGATATATGCCCTCGACAATCTGTGGGACGGCCTCGGCTCCCTCACCGTCATTTACCCCGAGATTAAATACCTCTTCGGCAAGGTCACCATGTATCCCAGCTACACCGAGGAGTGCCGCGACATGATACTGTTTTTCCTCCACAAATATTTCCCCGACCCTGACCGCCTCGTCTGGCCTATCACGCCGCTTAATATCAACACTGACCCGCAGCGCCTCGAGGCTCTGTTCTGCGGCGGTTCGTTCAAGGAAGACTATCGCATCTTAAATGCCGAAGTGCGTCACCACGGCGACAACATTCCCCCGCTGGTCAACGCATACATGAGCCTCTCGCCTTCGATGCGTATGTTTGGCACTGCAATCAACGACGAGTTTGGCGACGTCGAGGAGAGCGGCATCTTCTTTGCCATCTCCGAAATATTCGAGGAAAAGAAACAGCGACACATTGACACTTTCCGCCCACTAAGCCTCGGCAAGTGGGGCAATTAACATCGCCTACCCCCCTTCACCATGGATATCCTATATGAGGACAACCACATAATCATCGTCAACAAGCGCCCCGGTGAGATTGTCCAAGGCGACAAGACCGGCGACACTCCGCTCTCCGAAACAATCAAGGCCTTCATCAAGCAGCGCGACGCAAAGCCCGGCAACGTCTTTCTCGGTGTGGTGCATCGCCTTGACCGACCCGTCGGAGGGGCCGTAATCTTCGCCAAGACTTCTAAGGCACTCTCTCGACTCAACGATATGCTGCGCACCGGCGACATTCACAAGACCTACTGGGCCATCACGCGCAATATGCCTCCGCAGCCGGCCGACACTCTCACTCACTTCATCACCACCGTGGAGCGCAACAATAAATCTTACGCCTCGCTTAAGCCTGCCGCGAGCGCTAAGGAGGCGCGCCTTCGCTATCGCCTCTTGGCATCAGGCATCACATACCACCTCATCGAGGTGGAGCTGCTCACTGGGCGCAAGCACCAAATACGAGTGCAGCTCAGCGCAATAGGTTGCCCTATCAAAGGCGACCTCAAATATGGCGACAAACGCTCTAACCCCGACGGCAGCATCTCGCTGCTGGCAAGGCGCATCGTCTTCACTCACCCGGTTTCCGGAAATGTCATTGACGTAACCGCTCCGGTGCCCACAACCGACAACCTATGGCAGGCCCTCGCTGACAGCATCGCCGCGCCACAATCCCCAAGCAACACCACCCATGATGAATAAATCCGACCTTCGTATTGTATTTCTCGGCACACCCGATTTTGCCGTCGAGAGCCTTCGTCGCATCCACGCTGAAGGCTTCAACATAGTAGGCGTGGTCACTATGCCCGACAAGCCCGCCGGACGCGGACACCACCTCCTGCAGTCGCCCGTCAAGCAATATGCCGTGGCTTGCGGTTTGCCGCTGTTGCAGCCCGTCAGCCTCAAAGACCCCGAATTCTTGGCTCAGCTCAAAGCCCTCGATGCTAACCTGTTTGTGGTCATCGCCTTCAGAATGTTGCCCCGCGAGGTGTGGCAGATGCCCCGGCTCGGCACATTCAACCTTCACGCCTCGCTGCTCCCTAAATACCGCGGCGCCGCGCCTATCAACTGGGCCGTTATCAACGGCGACACCATCACCGGCGTTACCACTTTCTTCCTCAAACACGAAATCGACACCGGCGACATCATAGCTCAAGAAAGCATCTCCATCAGCCCCGACGAGAATGTAGGCTCTGTCCACGACCGACTCATGACGCTCGGAGCCGACCTAACCGTCAAGACACTTAGCAGCATCATCAACGGCACTCTCACCACCACCTCGCAGGACGCCCTCGTCGGAGACACCGAGCCTACACCCGCCCCTAAAATCTTCAAAGACACCTGCCACATCGACTGGCGGCGACCGGCGCGCGAAATCCACAACCTCGTAAGAGGCCTCTCGCCATACCCCGCAGCATGGACCACCCTCTCTGACGCCGCCGACAGCACCAAAGACCTGACTATCAAAATACTAAAGACCGCCGTCAGCGACCACAACTCATCAGCCGCGCCCGGCACTATCACCGCGGAGCGTGGCGCGCTGCGAGTCGCTACGGCTGACCGCGACATTTACATCATTGAGCTACAGCCGCAAGGCAAACGCCCCATGGACATCGTGGCTTTTCTCAACGGCGCGCGCATCTCTCCAAGCCATAGCTTCATTAACCCCTGAGCACGAAGACTTGTCTGTCCGGTAAATGTTAAATTCGGCTAAATCACCTCGATATCACCGATATTTCATCTCTCGCCAATCTTTTTTTCAAAGATTATCACTAACTTTACAATCGCAAACGCATCAGCTCTCACCGATTATGGACAACAACACCCAATACAACGACACCCCCCTCGATACGCAGTCGCCAGACTTCCAGCCGCAAAGACCTATCCGGCAGAAGTCTGACAGTATGGCGCGCATCAACACCATCATACGTGCCGCATTCGGCATCTTTATGGTGATTATATATGTGGGTATGGGTATCCTCCTCCTCATCAACTTCTTCAATTGGTACGGTGACTGGGCCTGGACGCGCTATGTCGTAGGCATCGTCATGATTATCTACGGATTTTGGCGCGGATACCGACAGTACAAGGGCATCGACTATCCTTACTGACATCCATCTCGCTTACCGTCTTCAATATTCCCATCTGTTCATCTACTCTCCTTAGGCCATAATGAAACACTTCGGCATATCCATCATCGCCGCTATCGCGATAGCCTCACTCTGCTCCGGCTGCCTCAAATATGAGAAGAAAGCAAACTCTTCTACGACCGGCACCACTACCATCGCCTGCGATAACACATTCGAAAACATCATGGCGCAGGAAATCGACGTCTTCGAGTATCAAAACCGCGACGCTCACGTACTCGCCACTTACGCCCCACAAAGCGTAGTCCTCGACTCCCTACTGAGCCTAAACACCCGCACTGTGGTGCTACCGCGTGACATCACCCCGGAAGAAAAGAAATTCCTCAAGAGCAAGCGCCGCAACGCCCGCTCCATGAAAATCGCCGTCGATGCCGTGGCCCTTATCGTCAACAACGACAACCCCGTAGAAAAACTCACACTCGGCGAGGTTGCCGACATCATGGCCGGGCGCACAACCGTCTGGACAGACCTTCAGCCAAACGCACCCAAAGGCGAGATTTCTGTAATATTTGACGACAAAGGCTCAAGCCTCGTCTCTTACATGCGCGACTCCCTTCTCAACGGCGCCGAGCTCGGGCCCAACGTATATGCACAAGGCTCTATACCCGCCGTCTTTAAGACCGTCAAAGAAAACGTCAACGCCATCGGAGTGCTCGGCGTAAGCTGGATCACTACCGACATGGGCAATGCCGACCTCACGCAAGAAGAGCTCGCCCGCGAAGTGCTCTCTGACACAATCGTGCAAGGCGCATCGCTTTCTGACGACATCAAAGTCCTCAAAATTTACCGCAACGACGAGGCGCGTGCATACAAGCCATACCAGCAAAACATCTTCGATGGCACTTACCCCATGTTCCGCCAGATTTACCTTATCACCACCGGCAATCCCGGCTCTCTTGCCAGCGGCTTCTATAGCTTCGTCACCGGCAACGTGGGCCAGAAAATAATCCTCAAGACAGGCATACTACCGGCCCGCACTTCCATACAAGTAGTGCAGCTCGGCGAATGACACCCCCGGTGTAATAAACCTTAGTCAATCATCGTTATCTAATTAGCATACCACCTTACTTCTTCAAGATAATTATAAACGCTCAAACTTATACCGACACAATGAAACTCAAATTATTCCTAACACTGCTTGCTGCCGGATCTATAACCGCCGCAGCTCAGAGCCAAGGCTATCGGGACGGCATCGAATACTTCAAAGCCGGACAGGTTGACAACGCCAAGACTATCCTCGACCGCACTCTCAACGACAACGGCACTGACAAGTCCCTGGCATACTACTACCTCGGGCAGGTAGAGCTCGCAAAAGGCAACAAAGCACAAGCTAAGACATTCTTTGACAAAGGCATCGAGGTCAACCCCGCAAATGCCTATAACTACGTAGGGCTCGGCGCAATCGACCTCCTCAACGGCGTCCCCTCTACCGCTGCCGACTATTTCAAGAAAGCTCAAGGCCTCGACAAGAAAAACTATGAAATAACCGTTGCCATCGCCCGCGCTTACTACAACGCTGACAAGGTGCGATACGAAAAAGAAATAACCAAATTCCTCGAAAAAGCTCACAAAGACTCCAAGCACACCGAGCCTTCTATCTACATCCTCGAGGGCGATATGCTCTTCGATGCTAAGGACTTCGGCGGTGCTGCCGGCAAGTACGAAATGGCTATCAGCTACGATGATGACAACCCCGAAGGCTTCGTGAAATACGCCAACGCATACTTCAACGTTAACCCCAACTTCGCCATCTCTAAGCTCGAAGAGTTCCTCACCAAGAAACCCAACTCTGCTCTCGCTCAGCGCGAGCTCGCCGAGAAATACTACGAAGGCAACCACTGGAAGAAAGCCGCCGAGCAGTATGGCCGATACATCCAAAACCCCAACCACTTCCCCGAAGACAAAGGCCGATACGCCGTGCTCCTCTATGCCGGTGACAACTTCCAAAGCTCTCTCGACGTAGCTCAAGAGCTCCTCCGCTCTAACCCCAACAACTTCCTCATGCAGCGCGTGCAGATGCTTGACCTCGCTGCTCTTAACCGCAACGAAGAGGGCCTCAAAGCCGCCGAAGACTTCTTCGCCAAGAATGCCGGAGCCTCTTTCACCACTCTCGACTACACCACACTCGCCGGCCTCCAAAGCGCCATGGGGCTCGACTCCGCTGCTGTTGTCACCTACGAGAAAGCCGTAGTTGCTTTCCCCGACAACATTGACCTCCTCAAAGAGCTCAGCGCAATGTACACCGCCGACAAGCAGTACAACAAAGCCGCTGATGCATACTGCGCTTACGTTGACAAGCTCCCCAAACCCTCTGCCAACGACTACTTCACCGCCACCGGCCGATGCCTCAACGCAGCCGCCACTAACAAGGACGATGAAGCTCGTCGCATAGCCGACGCTGACAAGGGCCTCGCTTACCTCGACAAGGCCATGGCCACCGCTGAGCCAAGCCCCGTCCTAATTCAGCGCAAAGCGCGCCTCCAGCTCGCTCGTAACGCTAACCAGCCCGACGAAAACGCTATCGCCACATACGCCCAAATGGTGGACATGCTCAACGCTGACCCCGCCAACATGGACCCCGCCAACCCCAACAATCAGCTGAGCCTTTACCTCGAGGCATACCAGTTCTCTTACCTCTTCTATCAGAACTCTGACAAAGAAAAAGCCGCCGATTTCGGTGCTAAATTCAACGAAGTAAAAACCCTCATGGGCAAATAAGCCCACACCCCTCGCCGACGCCTCCCGGCTCACCCCCCACTCCGCTGACTGAGACTTCGGCACCATACTTCATCTAAAACCCCATCAGCAAGGCGGCTATCCTCCCTCAGACGGAGAGAGGCCGCCTTGCAAATTTCACCACCACCCAGCCTTTCACATCTATGCAACCTCTCGCCGAACGACTACGCCCCCAATCTCTCGATGACTACATAGGCCAAAAACACCTCGTCGGACCAAACGGCGTGATTCGCCGCATGATTGACTCCGGCCGCGTTGCCTCTTTCATCTTATGGGGCCCGCCCGGCGTAGGCAAGACCACTCTCGCGCGCATCATCGCCAATACCACCCGCTGCGCTTTCCACACCCTCTCCGCCGTGACATCGGGCGTCAAAGACGTGCGCGAAGTCATCGACCGCTGCCGTCACGACGCCGCCTCTATGTTCTCCGAAGGCCGACCCATACTCTTCATCGACGAAATTCACCGCTTCAGCAAATCGCAGCAAGACAGCCTCCTCGGCGCCGTTGAAGACGGCACCATCACTCTCATCGGCGCCACAACCGAGAACCCCTCATTCGAAGTCATTCGCCCACTGCTCTCGCGCGCCCAGGTATATACCCTCAACCCCCTCGATGCCGACGAGCTGCAACAGCTCCTCAACCACGCCATCACACACGACACCATCCTCGCTAAAGCCTCCTTCGACATTCGCAGCACCGACGCCCTCTTCAGATACGCCGGCGGCGACGCTCGCAAGCTCCTCAACATCATCGAGCTACTCGAGCAATCCTCTCCCGCCGGTCAAACCATCATCATTGACGACGCTTCAGTCACCGACAGCCTCCAGCAAAACCCGCTCGCCTACGACAAAAACGGCGAGATGCACTACGACATCATCTCCGCTTTCATCAAAAGCATCCGTGGCAGCGACCCCGACGCCGCTGTATATTGGCTCGCAAGAATGATAGCCGGAGGCGAAGACCCCGAATTCATCGCCCGTCGCCTCGTTATCGTTGCTGCCGAAGACATTGGCCTCGCCAACCCAAACGCCCTGCTTCTCGCAAACGCCACCTTCGACGCAATCCAAAAAATCGGAATGCCCGAAGGCCGCATCCCACTCGCCGAATGTACAATATACCTCGCCACTTGCCTCAAAAGCAACTCCGCTTACATGGCAATCAACAGCGCTCTCGCTCTCGTAGAGACATCTGGAAACCTTCCCGTGCCACTGCACCTGCGCAACGCTCCCACGGCTCTGATGAAAAAAATGGGATACGGCAACGACTACAAATACGCCCACGACTACCCCGGCAACTTCGTCAAGCAACAATTCCTGCCCGACGCTCTCTCCGGCACACACTTCTACAACCCCGCCGCCAACCCACAAGAAGACTCCATCGCCGCCCGACAAAACGACCGCTGGAAATAACCCCCCAACAAAGCCCCCTCACAAAGCATAATGCAAAAACAAAACAATAGTGCAAAAATAGGTTAAAATACTTGCACACCTCAAAATTTAGCATTAACTTTGCACTCGCAAAACAAAACAAGGCTCGCTAGCTCAACTGAATAGAGCATCTGACTACGGATCAGAAGGTTACAGGTTTGAATCCTGTGCGAGTCACCCAGGTCGCAAGCCTCTCGCTTGCGACCTTTTTTCATTCCCCAC
>JAEDNZ010000024.1 GCA_016302215.1 Muribaculaceae bacterium | reverse complement strand
TCGATGGCCGCAAGGTGGCCGGCGTGGGCTTCACTAATGATGATGTGCTCAACACTCTGCGCGGCCCGCGCGGCTCGCGTGTGCGCCTCACCATAAAGCGCCCCTCCGTGGCCAAGACCATCGAATACACCATTACGCGCAGCGATATACCATCGCCATCAGTCAATGCCCGTTATATCACTGAGAATAATATGGGCTACATACGCCTCAGCAAGTTTGCCGAGGCCACATACAGTGAGTTCTTGCAGGCCGCTGTGGATCTGCTACATCGCGGCGCCGAGGGGCTGATTATCGACTTGAGAGGCAATGGCGGCGGCTTCATGGAGCCGGCGCTGATGGTGGCAAACGAATTTTTGAGCCCCGGCCAGCCCATTATCGAGACGCGCGGCCGTAATGCGAAAGACAATGAGAACTGGGTGGCTGACGGCACGGGAGTGCTCCATGACGTGCCCGTGGCCGTGCTCATCGATGAGCTGTCAGCGAGCGCCAGCGAGATACTCTCAGGAGCGCTGCAGGATAATGACCGCGGCATCATCATAGGCCGCCGCTCATTTGGCAAGGGTCTTGTGCAGCGCATCATTCAATTGCCCGATTCGTCTGAACTCAAGCTCACCGTGCAGCGCTATTACACCCCCTCGGGCCGATGCATACAGAAAAATTTCAAGCGCGGCGAGAATGTCAATTACGAAAATGAGGTGATTGACAGATATTATAATGGCGAGACATTCAATGCTGACAGCGTCAAGTTTGACGATTCGCTGCTGTTTCACACCGCCGGCGGCCGCACCGTCTATGGCGGCGGTGGCATCATGCCCGATGTGTTTGTCCCATCTGATACCATAGGCGTCACTTCTTATTATATGAATGTGGCCAATGCCGACTTGCTCCAAAACTTCGCTTTTGAGTATGCCGACCTCAACCGCGCCGACCTCACCAAGGCAAAGACCGTGGGGCAGCTGCTCAGGCGCTTGCCCTCTGACAGTCTGCTGCTCAGCTCGTTTGTGTATTATGCATCGCAAAAAGGTGTGCCTGCCCGTTGGTATTATATCAACATTTCGCGCGCTTTGATTGTTAATCAATTAAAGGCTATCATAGTGCGCAACATCTTGGGCTGGGACGCTTTCTATGAGGTACTTAACAGCCATGACCCGGTGGTACTCGAGGCTATCAAGCATCTGCATGCCGGCACTGACCCGCTGACGCTTGACGCTATGAAGGACATCAAAAAAGCCCAGTCAAAAAAATGATTGACAAACACTCACTACGCTTAAAAATCAAGGCCTGCAAGGCTATGCTCGATGACGCCGAGCGCATCGCGGCTGCCGACGCCGTCTTTGCCGCCGTGGAGCAGTCGGCGGCTTTTATGATGGCAGAGAATGTGCTGATGTATCACTCGCTGCCTGATGAAATTTCCACGCGCGAATTCATAGACAGATGGCACACTCGCAAACACTTCTATCTGCCTCGCGTCAATGGCGTCAACCTCGAGATCTTACCCTACGACCGCAGCCGTATGCACATCGGAGCTTTCTGCATTGAGGAGCCTACCGGCGATGATGTGGTAGATGTGGACAAGATTGACCTGATAGTGGTGCCGGCTGTGGCCTATGACCGCCACGGCAACCGCCTGGGGCGCGGCAAGGGCTTCTATGACCGCTTGCTGTGCGAGGCCAGAGCCACCACGATGGGTGTGGCTTATGACTTCCAGCTGGTAGATGAAGTGCCGGCCGAAGAGCACGATGTGGCGGTGCACTATGTGGTGACGCCATCAGCATTTATTAATACCAAGCATAGCAGCGGCAGGTAGCGATACTTCGCCGAGCAATGCCTGTAATCACGCAGAGGACCATGTATATGCAACAACATCACACCGCCCCGCGGGGCAGATATATTCCATTTTTTGACATTGCCAAGGTGCTGTGCATCGTATTGGTGGTCATAGGCTACTATATCCCTGACGATAGCCCGGCGTGGTGGATATGGCTGCATAATGTGATATATACGTTCCACATGCCGCTGTTTCTCTTTGTCAGCGGCGCCATCTATGCCGTAGGGCTGAAGGCCGGCGAGAGCTATGCCGCTTTTGTGCGCAAGAAGGCGCTGCGCCTTATGGTGCCCTATCTCACCGCTTCGGTGCTAATAATATGTGTGAAGCTGCTCACGCAAGGGTCACTCGCTGTGGAGCATCCGACCACGCCGCTGTCGTTTGTGCGAATGTTGTATTATCCCGAGGCCGGTTTCTTCTTATGGTTTATCTGGGCATTATGGTGGATGTTTCTCATCGTCAGGCTGTTTGTGACGCGAGGCTCGCGGCTTGTGCTGCTTGTGGCGGCGGCAGTGCTTGCTTGCTTTGATATTGACATAGATGTGCTATGCATAAGTCAGCTATGCAAGATGTTTGTGTATTTCATGCTTGGCGTTGTAGTCTTCGATAACGAGGCTATGCGGCAGGTGTCGCGTCGCGCGTCGCTGTGTGGCTTTGTGGTGTCGGCGGTAGCCTTTGTGGGGTGCATAGCGCTCTTTGGCGATGATGGCAGGGTAGGCGACTTTATGCCCGTGGCTGTGGCTACGGCAATGTCGGGCACGGTGGCTATGCTGTCGTTGGCAAAAATCATTGAGGGCTCTATGGTGAGCCGGCGCTTGCTGCTGCCTATGGCCTCCTCGACATACATTATCTATCTGCTGCACACCACATTTATGGGCTTTGCAAAGGTGGTGACCGCCAAGCTGTCGCTGACGGCAGCGCAAGGCGAGCTCGCTTTTGTGGCCGGTGCTGCTGCCGTGGTCGTGGCCGGGGTGGTGTTGCCTGTAATAGTGCATCGCGTGCTCTTGCGCCGCTATGCTGTGCTGAGAGTGCTGTTTGGTATAAATTAACTTATAGTCAATATTACGATGAAAAAGCACAACGATGACAAGGCTGCATGGACTATGGTGCGGTCGTATAGCAGCGAGGCTGAGGCTTCCTTAGCCAAAGGTATGTTGGAAAATTACGGCATCACGTGTGTGGTCAACAACGGTGTCATAGCATCAGTCTATCCGATGACGGCTACGTGGGCGTCTATCGAGATAATGGTGCCGAAGGCTCAGGCTGAGCGCGCACGCGCCATCCTCGACAGGCGTGAGGTATAGAGCGCGCCCGGCGGCAGCGTGCGAGATAATCAATGCTTGGGCTCGCCGTTGTGGTGTCGGCACGCGCTGTGGCAGTTGGAGGAGCATGCGCTGCATCCGTCGTGGTCGCAGCATGATGTGGCGCCGCGCTTAAGGCTGCGTATCAAGAGCAGTGCGGCGGCGATGACCACTATCGCCACGATGATGATTTGCGCTGTCATGGCTTATATTCCTTTTTGATTTTGTCGCGCAGTTTGGCCGGTGTCAAGTCGGCAGGATATTGCTCGAAGTTGAGGCGCAAGGGGCAGCCCGAGGCATATCGCGAGCAGCCGTAGGCGCTGCGCCCTTTGAGCAGATGCCCTTCGCCGCAGATGGGGCAGGGGATTTCGGCGATGCTGCGTATGCGCGGCGCTCTCTGTCCGCCGGCAGCGGTGCTCTTGGTGGCGCGGGCGCGGGCGCTCTTCTTGCCCTTGGTGCCTGACGATTGGGCTGCGTCGTCGCTGCTTTGGTCCACGATGATACGGCGGTCAGAGTTGTCGCGCATGACGTTGAGCACGATAGAGCTTATCATGGCCTTGATGCCGTCAATAAACTCAGCCGGCGAGTAGTCGCCGCGCTCGATGCGGCGCAGCCTGTTCTCCCAGATGCCGGTGAGCTTAGCGCTCTTGAGCAGCTCCTCCGATATCAATGCTATCAGGTCGATGCCGGCCTGCGATGCCATAATGTTTTTGCGCTCGCGATAGATATACTTGCGCTTGAACAGTGTCTCGATGATAGCCGAGCGCGTCGAGGGGCGCCCTATGCCGTTTTCTTTCATTGCCTCGCGCAGCTCTTCGTCATCGACGGTCTTGCCGGCGCCCTCCATGGCGCGCAGCAGCGTGCCCTCGGTGTAATATTTTGGTGGCTGGGTGGTCTTTTTGGCCAGCGATGGCGTGTGCGGCCCGCTCTCACCTTTGGTGAAAGGCGGCAAGATGGCGGTGTCGGCGCTGCTGTCAGCATCGCCCGAGTCTTTGCCTTCATCGCTGCCGGCGTAGAGCGCACGCCACCCCGGGGCGGTAATCACCTTGCCTGTGGCGCGGAAATCCACCTCGGCGGCCTTGCCCTCCACGATGGTCTGCATATACTGGCAGTCGGGATAGAAGGCTGCGATGAAGCGCATGGCTATCAAGTGGTAGAGCTTGCGCTCATCGCCTACGAGCGCCGCCGGCGACTGGCCTGTGGGTATTATGGCGTGGTGGTCAGTGACCTTGGCGTTGTCAAACACTTTTTTAGAGTGGGGTATCTTGTCGGCAAGGATGGGCGCGGTGCGGTCAGCATAGGGCGTCATCTTGCGCAGTATGTCGCCAATCTTGGGGTATAGGTCCTCGGAGAGGTAGGTGGTGTCAACGCGCGGATATGTGGTGACTTTTTTCTCGTAGAGCGATTGTATCAGCTGCAAGGTGGTGTCGGCGCTCCAGCCCCACTTGCGGTTGCACTCCACTTGCAGCGAGGTGAGGTCAAAGAGGCGTGGCGGCGCCTCGCGCCCTTTTTTCTCGGTGATGTCGCTGACTACAAATGGTGCTGCGGCGATGCTATCCACCACGGCTTGAGCCTTGGCGGGGTCGTCAAATTTGCCTTTTGTGGCGGCGAAAGTCACATCTTTGTAGATGGTGCGCAGCTCCCAGTAGTCTTGCGGCACAAAGTTGGCTATCTCGTGGTGGCGCTGCACTATCAGCGCCAGCGTGGGCGTCTGCACGCGCCCCACTGACAGCACATTGCCTCGCTGAGAGTATTTCAGCGAGTAGAGTCGCGTGGCGTTGATGCCCAGCACCCAATCGCCGATGGCGCGCGAGAGGCCGGCGTGGTATAGCCGCTCGTAGTGCTCCTGTGGCTGTAAGGCCTTGAAGCCTTCGCGGATAGACTCATCGGTGAGCGATGATATCCACAAGCGCCTGACCGGACATTTGATGCCGGCTTTTTGCATCACCCAGCGCTGTATCAGCTCGCCCTCTTGGCCGGCATCGCCACAGTTTATGACCTCGTCGGCTTGTGCTATGAGTTTTTTGATGACGGCAAACTGCTGCTTGATGATTTTCTCATTTATCACTTTGATGCCAAAGCGCTGAGGTATCATAGGCAGCGCCGAGAGTGTCCAGTGCTGCCACGACGGCGAGTAGTCGCCGGGGTCTTTGAGGCAGCAGAGATGCCCGTAGGTCCAGGTGACACACCACTCGCCGCCCTCGTAGTATCCGTCGCGCCGCGTGGTGGCTTTGAGTATCGCAGCGATATCCTTAGCTACGCTGGGCTTCTCGGTAATACACAAGCGCATTGCTCCTCACACTGATTGCGTTACTATATACTATTTCTCAGCCTCTTTGGCTTGCTGCCACAGCTGCTCCATAGCCTCAAGCGACATATCTTTGAGCGAGGTGCCTTGGTCTTTGGCGGCTTGCTCTATGTAGCCGAAGCGCCTGATAAACTTGCGGTTAGTGCGTTCGAGGGCGTTTTCTGGATTGACTTTATACAGGCGTGCGGCGTTGATGACGCTGAAGAGGAGGTCGCCAAACTCGGACTCTATGTCTGCTACCTTGCCGGCGGCGATGGCCTCATCTACTTCGGCGATTTCTTCGCGCACCTTGTCCCACACCTGCTGCGGTTGCTCCCAGTCAAAGCCCACGTTGGCAGCTTTCTCCTGCACTCTGAAGGCCTTGACGAGCGCCGGCAGCGCTTGCGGCACACCGGCAAGAACCGTGCGGTTGCCATCGCGTTCTTTGAGCTTAATCTGCTCCCAGTTTTGCTCCACCTCGTGAGCATCGCTCACCTTTACCTCTCCGAAGACGTGAGGGTGGCGGAATATCAGCTTTTGATTGAGCGCGTCGCACACGTCGGCGATGTCAAATTGGCCTTGCTCATCGGCGATCTTGGAGTAGAAGAAGATGTGTAGCAACACATCGCCTAACTCCTTGCGCGTGTCGGCCACGTCGCCGTCAAGCAGCGCCTGGGCCAGCTCATATACCTCTTCGATAGTGTTGGGGCGCAGGCTCTCGTTGGTCTGCTTGGCGTCCCAGGGGCATTTGACTCTGAGAATGTCGAGAGTGTCGAGGACGCGCCCCAGCGCCTCGAGCCGTTGTTGTCGTGTGTGTGACATTTGTCGTTACCTAATCTTTTTTACTTTTATAATTGTCAAGTCCTTGTTCGAGCCACACCACGAAGGCATCTATGTTCTCGTCATACACGCGAGCGGGCGCCAGTGGCAGGCCGTCGTTGTCAAGCAGCACATAGTATGGCTGCGAGGAGATGTCAAACTTGTGGCGCTGCAGATAGCTCCATTGCTCGCCTACGGTCTCAATGTCGGTGGTGCCGCCATACTCTTGCACGGTGTAAGGCTCGTCGAGCGGTGCTTTGTCATCTACCATAAGCTTGATAAGCACATAGCCTTGCTCTATGACGTTGCGCACTCGCTCGGTGTCAAAGACAGCGCCCTCCATCTTGCGGCAGTTGACGCAGGCATAGCCGGAGAAATCTACGATGACGGGCATATTGTTGTCTTTGGCGTATTGCATACCTTCGTCATAGTTGTCAAACTCGCGGAAGGTGCCGCCGTAGAGGTTGAAGTCCTGTGTGTTGAGCGGCGGCGCAAAGGCGCTGATGCTCTTGAGCGGCGCGCCCCACAAGCCGGGCAGCAGATACACGGCGAAGGCCAGCGATGCCGTGGCGAGGAAAAAGCGCCCTACGCCTACACGTCCGCCCCTGCTGTCATCGTCGTGGGGGAAACGCAGCTTGCCCAGCAGATACATTCCCATCAGGGCAAACAGCACTATCCATAGCGCTACAAACACCTCGCGGTCCAGAATACGCCACCCATAGGCCAGGTCGGCTACTGACAGGAATTTGAGTGAGAGTATCAGCTCGATAAAGCCTAACACCACCTTGACGGTGTTGAGCCACGAGCCTGATTTGGGCATCTCCTTGAGCATCGACGGGAAGAAGGCAAAGAGGCCGAAGGGCAGTGCCATGCCCAACGCAAAACCGCCCATGCCTAATGCCGGGCCGAGGATGGACCCCTGCGACACGGCCTCCACAAGCAGTGTGCCTATGATGGGGCCGGTGCACGAGAATGACACCAATACCAGCGTGAATGCCATGAAGAAGATGCTCAAAAAGCCGGTGGTCGATTCGGCCTTGCTGTCAATAGCGTTGGACCAGCGTGACGGCAGCTTGATCTCAAATGCGCCGAAGAACGACACCGCAAAGACCACCAGAAGCGCGAAGAATAGCACATTGAACAGCGCCGAGGTGGCGATATCATTGAGCTTGCTCGCCCCAAACGCCATGGTGATGGCGATGCCGAGCACCAGATATATCACTATGATGCTCACAGCATAGGTGATAGCATCGGTGATGGAGCGCCGGCGGCTGCGCCCTTTCTTGAGGAAGAAGCTCACGGTCATTGGTATCATCGGCCACACACAGGGGGTGAGCAGCGCCACCAACCCGCCCAAGAAGCCTAATCCGAGGATTACCCACCAAGGCGAGTCGCTCGTGGGTGTGGCTGATTGGCCTTGTGTCGCCTCCATGGTCACCGGTTGCCACCAGTCGGCGCCGCTGCCTTTGCTGCTGTGGCTTACCACGGGCGCCGTAGCGGCGGCCGTCACGGTGTCGGCGGCTACTGCCGTAGGCTCGCCCACGGTGATGCTGAATTTCTCCTTGGCCGGAGGTGTGCATGCCGTGGCTGTGCACGACATATAGTTGATAGTGCCGGTGATGTTGACGCCGGTGCAGCCTTCGGCCAGGGTATATGCCTGGGTGAATGTCACCTTGCCCTCATACCACGGCAGGTTGAGCTTGAGCAGGTCGTCAAAATGGGTGTTTGCCGCCACTGATGCCTTAATTGTGCCGTCGAGCACCAAGCCCTCGGCCGGGTTGATGGTGATAGTCGTTGGGTTGGGCATAGAGGCGTCTTTGATGTCGGGCATCTCGAGGCCATAGATGTGCCAGCCGTCTTCGATGGCGGCTGTCCATTTGATGACACCGGAGGTGGGCGTCTTTGACTCTATATCAGTGGTCCATGTGACGTGAGATGGCAGCGCGGCCATAGCGGCGAGGCGGCTTATCACAAGCAGTGATAGCAGCGCGAGGGCTTTTCTCATATAGGTGATAATGTGTGAGGGTGGGGGTGAGTGGTGTATGATGTATTGTTGCGACGCTCGGCGCGTCAATGCCGACTGCTTATTTGCAAGAGGATTTGCACTTATTGCTCTCGGCGGCGCAGCTCTTGTGTGAGCAGTTGCCGCACTTGCCGCTGCATTTCTCCTTAGCTTTGCCGCTTGGCGTCACTGCTGATTTGAGCGTGACTGTTTTGGGTGGCATACAATTCTCGTCGTTGCAGCCCATAAATGATATCGTGGCCTCCACGTTGGCTTTGGAGGCATCAGTCACCTTGAATTTCTGAGTGAACGTGATGTCCTCGGCCCAGAACGATAGCTTCATGCCAAACATATCGTCGTGCTTGACAATGGGCTTGCGAGCCGGCGTCAGCGAGCCGGTGAGCTTGATGCCCGTGCTCTTGGCGAAATCCACCTTGGTGGGCTTGGGCCCATTCTCAGGCAGGGAGAGGCCGTAGAGATGCCAGCCGTCAGTGATGGCGGCGCGCAGCGTGATGGTGCCTTCGGTGGCATTGTCCATCTTGACAGACATGCG
This sequence comes from Muribaculaceae bacterium, assembly GCA_016302215.1. GTDB lineage: Bacteria > Bacteroidota > Bacteroidia > Bacteroidales > Muribaculaceae > CAG-873. The sequence continues at coordinate 6,970 of JAEDNZ010000024.1, read as the reverse complement.
CCAGCGTATGGGGTTGGTCATTTGAGCTGATGCCATTACAGCGCACAGCATGCACACGAGTGCAATGATAGAGATGCGTTTCATATCGGTGTGTTGCAAAATTGGTATTGTTGTTTCTGAATGGATAATACTTATATTAAATGCAAAGATACAAATATGTGAGCGAACACGAAATATAAAAAAACAAAAATGCGATTTCCGACGCATAAAATGTTAAAAATAGAGCCAAAGGTTTGGTGGTTTGGATTATTTGTCGTAACTTTGCAGTCGCAAAAGGCGGGATAGCTCAGTTGGTTAGAGCGTCGGATTCATAACCCGGAGGTCCCGAGTTCAATTCTCGGTCCCGCTACAAAGATTGAAATGGTGCTTCGGTGAGCGAGGCATCATTTTGTTTTATCATTAAATGAGATAGCTATGAAGACAATTAAATCAATCATTGTGGCGGTGGCGCTGTGCGCCTTATCAGCCGGTAGCGCCGAGGCGCGCACCGTGGTCATTGATGCCGGTGATGGCGAGCCTGTGGTGTCGGCTTCAGTGTTTGGCAGCAATGGCGCTATGTTGGCGCTCACTGATGGCGACGGCGTCTTTGGCGAGGTAGATGCCCGTCACTATCCGCTCACTATCAAGAGCCTGGGATATGAGCCGCTCACCGTGGCCGAGCCTGCTACCGAAGTGTCAATGCAGGCGCGAGCTTACGAGCTGCCCGAGGTGGTGTATAACCCAAAAAACCACGAGGTGATGCACATCATCTGCTATTCTCGCGAGTATATGAGCGCCTATATCGGCTCTGACACCTCCATCGTCTATGCTGAGCACATGGCTGATTTGTTTTTCCCCGTCAACGACAAGGTCAAGTTTAAGGCCGAGCGGACGCCTCGTGAGCTGCTGACGCGCAATGTGGCGCGATATGTCAGCGACGGTGTGGATAGTGTGGCTACCGATGTAGAGCATGATTTGTTCCCGATGATGATGGTGGCATCGCTGCATGGCAAAGAATTTACCGAGCCTGAAAAGATGGCATCGCAGAAATATTATCGTGACTCGATACCCGGCAAATCAGGCATCGCGATGTACCTCAAAAAATCGCCTGCCGAGGTTGCCATCACTCACGATGTTTTGGCCGAAAAGGCTGACCATAAGTGGTCGCCATGGGTATTGAAATTGCTGGGTATGACCATGGATTTCAAAGAGCTGCGATGGCAGGTGGCTTTCGTGCCTAACCCCGAGAGCACCAAACATAGCATCAGAGAAATATCAGTGGCCACGTTTGGCATGGAGGCGGTAGGCCGCGGCAAGATGATTAAGCGCTGCTTCTCCACAAAGGAATATGTGGATATGCGCTCTTATATGGAGCTGTATCCCGTAGAGATAGAGTATCTCTCTGTAGAGGAAGCCAAGGAGCTCAAGAAGCACAAGCCCGAAATCAAGGAGTTCACCATAGCGCCGCAAGCTATGCCTATTGACGAGGGCACACAGCGTTTGCTTAAGGCCGTCGGCCGCTGATGATGGCCGCGTTTGGGGCGGTTCGCGCTGACAAAAGGCTGATTTTAACCTATTTTGGCGCATAAGCTATTGACAAAGGCTTTTAAATGTATTAATTTTGCACGAAATTTGGCATTATGGCACATCGACGTTCGGCTAAAATATCTACTTTCGGGTCGCAGGTTACATCAATCATCAGCGTGGCGCTGGTGTTGCTGATCATCGGTTTGATAGCGATGGGAGGCATGGCGGCGCGCAATCTCACTGACGATATACGCAGCAACCTGGGTTTCACCGTGAGGATGAACCACGAGTCCACGCCCGATGACGCCAACGCCTTAAAGCGCGTCTTCAACGAGGCTCCCTATGTCAGCGCTTACGTCTATTCCTCGCCTGAGGATATATTTGCCGCCGAGTCTGAATACCTCGGCGAAGACCTCTCGGCGCTCATTGACGAGAACCCGTATGCCGCCGAGTTTGACGTGCGTGTCAAGCCTGACTATGCGAGCACTGACAGCATCAACGCTATCAAGCTGGCCGTGGAGGCCTTGCCGCAGGTCGAGGAGGTGATTACCGAGACTTCAATCATTGATAGCGTCAATAGCGCCATCAGCAGGGTCACTGTGGTGCTGTTAGCGGTAGCCGGAGCCCTGATGGTGATATCGTTTGTGCTGATTAACAATACGGTGAGCCTGTCAGTGTATTCGCGCCGCTTTGTCATACACACCATGAAGCTCGTGGGCGCCACGCGCGGCTTTATTCGTAAGCCCTTTGTGCGTGCCGGAGCTTGGGCCGGCGTGGCTTCGGCGGTGATAGCCACGGCGGTGCTGTGCGCCCTGCTGGTGTATATAGCTAATGCCGACCCGGTGTTGGCGCGCTTGCTCTCGTGGGTCGATATGGCCATTGTGGCTCTCGGCCTTTTGGCACTGGGAGTGTTGATATGCACTTTGGCATCGCTCTTAGCCACCAACCGCTACCTAAGTGCACAATATGACGATATGTTTATGAAGTGATAGCCCCTCGTAAGGCTCCACAATGTAAGTAAAAAGATTTGCAAAAATGAAAGATACAAACAAGAGCGGCAATGGTAGCCGCGCCCTCAAGCGCCAAGAGAGCCACGTCAAGCCCTTGGGACGCAACAATTTTATATGGATGGCAGTGGCCGGCGTGCTCATCGTGGTGGGCTTTCTGCTGATGGTAGGCGAGCCTTCGGGCACTGAGGTGTTCAATGCCGACATCTTCAGCACTCGTCGCATCGTCATCGGCCCGATGCTGGCATTTTTAGGATATGTGGCAATGGCCGTGGCTATCATCATCAAGCCGCGTAAAGACTGACACGCATCATATCTGTAGCGACAATGGACATCTTACAATCAATAATAATAGCCATCGTAGAGGGCTTGACCGAGTTTCTGCCGGTGTCTTCTACGGGTCACATGATTATCACATCCGAGATGATAGGAGTGGTGCCTGATGAGTTTACAAAAGCCTTTGAGGTGATAATACAATTCGGTGCCATACTATCAGTGATATGGCTCTACTGGAAGCGCTTTTTCAGACTCGGCACGGTGCCTGCCGGCGCTACCGGCCTGAAAGCCTTCTTGTGCAAATATGATTTCTATTGGAAATTGTTTGTAGCCTTTATCCCGGCGGCAGTGCTCGGCTTCTTGTTGAGCGATTACATCGATGCCCTGCTTGAGAATGTGCTCGTGGTGGCGATAATGCTTGTGGCCGGTGGAGTGCTGATGCTGTTTGTGGATAGCATATTCAAGCACGCGCGCGATGATGCACGCTCAGCCGAGCTCTCCGAGCCTCGCGCTCTGAAGATAGGTCTGTATCAATGCATTGCAATGATACCGGGCGTGTCGCGCTCGATGGCCACGATAGTGGGAGGCATGCAGCAGGGGCTGAGCCGCCGTCGCGCTGCCGAGTTCTCCTTCTTTTTGGCGGTGCCCACGATGTTTGCCGCTTCGGCTTATAAGCTGATGAAGCTATTAGCGAGCGAGAGCTCGCGCCAACTGTTGGCTGACAATGCTATGGCGCTGATAGTGGGCAATGTAGTGGCTTTCGTCGTTGCTGTATTGGCAATCAAATTTTTCATCGAATACATCACCCGCCATGGCTTCAAGGCCTTTGGCTATTATCGCATCATTGTAGGCACGGCCATTATCATCATGATGGCGTGTGGCGTGGATATGAGCATATTCTAACCATCGGCGAGCAGAGGCATGAACTTTATCGAAGGCGAAATATTATACATTGACAAGCCCCTGGGCTGGACCTCGTTTGACGCCGTCAAGCGCGTGCGTGGCGCTTTGACGCGCCGCATGGGTGTCAAGAAGCTCAAAGTGGGCCACGCCGGCACGCTCGACCCCCTGGCCACCGGCGTGATGATAATATGCACGGGCCGCGCCACCAAGCGCATAGAGCAGCTGCAGGCCGGCGTCAAGGAGTATGTGGCTACGATAGCGCTCGGCGCCACCACCCCCTCTTATGACCTGGAGACAGAGATTGACGCCACATATCCCACTGACCATATCACCGAAGAGGTGGCGCGACGTGTCCTCGACACCTTCCGCGGCAGCATAGAGCAAGTGCCGCCGGCTTTCTCGGCATGCAAGATTGACGGCCGCCGCGCTTACTCCATGGCCCGCAAAGGATTAGATGTGGAGCTTAAGCCCAAGACCCTCGTCATCGACGACATTGAGCTGCTACAATATAGCCCGCAGCAGATTACTATCAGGGTGGTGTGCAGCAAAGGCACTTACATCAGAGCGCTGGCGCGCGACATTGGGGCAGCCCTCAATACCGGGGCGCATCTGACTGCTTTGCGCCGCACGCGCGTGGGCCACATCACGGTAGATGACTGTCTCTCTCCCGAGCAAATGGCTCAGATGATTAAGACCGTGGACATAGAAATGCCGCAGACCGACAACTGAACCACACACGCACAGCCATCTCCGCTCTCATCAACAAGGTAAATACAGTATAGATATAATATTCACACATTAAGACATGAAATTATCGCAGTTCAAATTTAATCTCCCCGACAAGCTGATAGCCCAGCACCCCACCGAGCATCGCGACGAGTGCCGCCTTATGGTGGTAAATCGTGCCACGGGCGAAATCCAACATCGCGAATTCAAGGACATCCTTGAGTACTTTAGCGATGGCGACATGATGGTATATAACGACACCAGAGTGTTCCCGGCTTTGTTGTATGGCAATAAGGAGAAGACCGGCGCGCGCATCGAGGTGTTTTTGCTGCGTGAGCTTAATGTGGATAACAAGCTGTGGGACGTCCTCGTAGAGCCGGCTCGCAAGATACGCATCGGCAATAAGCTCTATTTCGGCGATGACGAGACCATGGTGGCTGAGGTCATTGACAACACCACCTCGCGCGGGCGCACTCTGCGCTTCCTCTTCGACGGCGACCATGACCTCTTCAAGAAATCGCTCTATGCCCTGGGCCACACGCCGCTGCCCGAATACATCAAGCGCGAGCCTGACGAGACTGATGCCGAGCGCTATCAGACCATCTTCGCCACCAAGGAGGGCGCTGTCGTGGCTCCTGCCGCCGGCACTCACTTCTCGCGCGAGCTCCTTAAGCGCCTCGAAATCAAGGGCGTCAACAGCGCTTACATCACCGTGCACAGCGGCCTGGGCAATTTCCGCGAGATTGACGTCGAAGACCTCACCAAGCACCGTATGGATTCGGAGCAGATGATAGCTTCGCCAGAGTTAGTGGCCGCCGTCAATGCCACAAAAGACAATGGCAAGCAAGTATGCGCCATCGGCACCTCGGTGCTCCGCGGCATTGCTACCGCGGTAAGCATGGGCGGCCACATGAAGGTCTATGACGGCTGGACCAACAAGTTTATCTTCCCCCCATACGACTTCACCGTGGCATCATCACTGGTGACCGATTTCCATATGCCTTACTCAACCATGCTGATGATGGTGGCTGCTTTTGGCGGCTACGACCTGGTGATGCGAGCCTACGCCGAGGCCGTCAAGGAGGAATATCGCTTTGGCTGCTACGGCGATGCCATGCTCATATTATAAAGTGACATAACCATTACAGCCGGCAGTTGCCGGCAATGATATAGCCAAATAGCCCTGCGCCTCGCCTATTTATGGCGATGCGTGGGGCTAATCTGTTGCTCTTAGGCGTTGCGCTTTTGACATATTTTAAGTTTTTGGGTCACTCTTTTGATATTAAAAGTCACAGGATTGATATCGCTACAGCTCGCCGATGGCGTAATTTTGCATCGTGATAATCAACCTTATTACCAACTTAAAATCAATCTCTATGAAAAAGAAACTTCTTTTATTAGGACTGATGGTAGCCCCACTGGTGGCCGATGCTGATGATCTGCGGCTCAATCCGGAGTATGTGTTCAGCGGCGATGATGTCACCATCACGATCATGATACCTGAAGTGCCTGCCATCTCTTCTGATGATGGCAACTATCAGCTATCCGGCTATGAGGCTACCCTTGTGAGTCCTGAAACGCTCGACTATAGCAGCGTGGCGCTTGTGGCGCGTGACGAGGCGACGCAGGTGACGGTGCGCTATGACGGCGGCAACGACATCATCTCTATCAAGATGGCCGAGCCTTGCGGCCCCTGCTCGGCTAAGGTCTTTGACCTCAAGGGCGACTGCCTCTATAGCGCCAAGATGCATGTGGACTCATCTGACACCGCTATTGTCACTCACTTGCCTATGGGGGTGATGATATTCACGCTCGTGGCTGACAACGGCGAGATATTATACTCGTCAAAAATAACAAAACAGATGCGGTAACAGATTGCTGCATAAAGAATTATAAAATCCAAAACATAAAAAATACTATACGATTATGAAAAGAATAATTGCGATTGCTGCCGCTGCTTTAGTAGCCGCTGCATCTATGGTGTCATCAGCTAAAGTGCCTATGCCTGCTCCTTTTGTGATGAAGATGACCGATGGCTCAGGCAGGCTGCAGGTCAACACCCCCGTCACCACCACTATGGCTATCACCAAGGTGTCTGTAACCCGCACGGAAGATGGCGGCTATATCTACACTCCTACCGAAGAAGTCATGAGCCAATACGCCTTCAATGCCACCACTAACTCCGAGGGTGTGCTCGTGCTCAACTGGGAGTATGCCGAGCATGTATATGGCATCACTCTTGATGACTTTGACTGGAATGATGTGGGCTACGTAAAGTTAGGCTTTGACATTAACAATACCGGCACCATACGCTGTGTAGGTGTGCTCAGCAAATCCACTGTGTGGCCGCAGGTGTCAGAATATGCTATGGAGGCATTCCACGCTGCCGAGGCAGGCGTGAGCCAATCCGCACAGGCCTTTGGCGATATGCCTCTGTCAGATGTAGAGGTTAAGGTAGTCACAAATGGCTTGGTCAGCGCTCAAGCCCTTGTTGCTGCCACTGAATGTCCCGCACAAGCCTCTGCCACCACGCTGCAGCTGCCCGGATACTC
>JAEDNZ010000201.1 GCA_016302215.1 Muribaculaceae bacterium | reverse complement strand
CACCGCAGGTGAGACTGCATAGTAAGAGAGAAGCATTTGATTTTGAGCGTGTGGCCGTGATGAGGTCGCAGGCTCGCGAGGTTGCAGCCGACTACGAGTGGGAGGCAGCCGGCTTGTGCAATGTGACCGATGGCTGGATTCTTGCCACGTATGACAACAGCGTAGGCACCCAGATGGTGCCCTCCGACTGGTCATACAATGTGGAGATAGAGCGCGCCGTGGGTCAAAACGGGCTGTATCGCCTCATCAATCCGTTCTCCTGTGAGGCATATCCCGCCCTCAATAACAACGACAATCCTCAGGACGCGATGCTGTATATCGATGCACGCGATGCCGACTTTGTGGTGATTATGCCGCAGCTGTCGGGCTTCGGCGCCGAGATGTACACCGATGCCACGCTGACCGAGACTGCTATATATAATATTGTGGTGAGCGACTTTGACGGCTATGCTATGGATGCCCGCGGCTACACCGAACTGATCCCCACAGCCGAGGACAAGGCGGCCGTCAAGGACTATCTGACGGGCGTGCAGGGCGCCTCAGCTATGGCGTCAAAGCTGGCTCCGGTGGAGGTAAGCGGCCAGACGTTCTACTATCTCAACATAGCGCCGCTCTTCGGCTACGATGATGAGGAAGAGTTTGGTGCCTATAACCCACACGATGTGAATGAGAACTTTGAGTGGCTGCCGTCAAACATAGTGTTGCCTCAAGGCTCGTATGACGGCGTGGCCGATGTCACGGTGGCTGACAGCGAGGCAGCGCCCGTCGAATACTACAACCTGCAGGGTGTGCGCCTGAGCGAGCCACGCGGCTTGTGTGTGCGCAAGCAAGGAGCCCACGTGACGAAAGTGCTGCAATAGGCACGAAAGGGCAAAAAAATGTTCAAAATGACTGAAAAACGAGTCAATGAGGCTACGCGATGCTATTTTTTGCTTAAATTTTTTGGATATTATATTTTTTGCCATTAACTTTGCGGAGTCAACGGAAACGCCGGTGACCACGCTTCAAAAACATAGACATACAGAAATTACTATCAAACCACAAACAACGAAAGAGTATGAAGAAATTTTACACACTCCTCGCCGCTGCAGCCGTGACATTGTCAGCCGCTGCCGCCCCCACTATGGCCAAGAAAATGGCCCGCACGTTTGAGCCCAAGACCTTCGATGCATCAATGCTGCCTGCCCTTAACCTACAGAAGCCGGCAGTAGCCGAAGGCGAATATGAGTCACTCGAGCCTCAGGTATATGGCTACAGCTATTACTCGGTTGCCGGTAAAGATACTTACACCGGTATCTGCGAGTTCTCAGTATATGACGAAGATACAAAAGCAGTGATGCTACGCAGCTTCATGGACCCGAGTTTCATGCTCGCAAATGGTGTGGCAGACGAAGCCAACGGCACTGTGTCATTCCCCGCACAGTATCTCACGCAGATGTATGATAATGCGGACAACGTATATGACATGTGGATTTACGCTGCCGAGCTCTCAGCTGACCAAACCGAGGTGATTCTGCTCCCCGGTGAGCCCATCGTGTTCCAGGCCAAAGAGGACGGCTCAATCGTTGGTCTCAACCAATTACTTGTAATTTGCGCAGAGGGCAATGTTGAAATGGCTTATGACTTCGCAATGGAAGTGGCAATGGAGGAAACAGCCGACTGGGCTAAACTCTCATACAAAACCTGTTTAACTGATGACGAAGGCAACTTCATAGATGATACTGAGTCACTAATAACTCTGCATAATGCAAGCCTCGCCGATGGCGTGCTGACATTGTCAGATGTATATGCTTTTGGCATTGATATGCCTGTTACTATTGACTATGCCGCAGGCACAGCCACTATTGACCTCCAGGTATTGGCACAAGTCAGCCAGACTCTGTACTTTGCTGTGGCCGGTATCAGTGGTGACAATCTTGTAGCGATTGACGGTGTATTAGAGTCACCCAACACCATCGTATGGACAGGCGACTGGGGCTTTGGTGCAATCGATAGCAACGGCAACTTCCTTGGCTTCTTTGAGTACAATGTAGATGGTAAGATCATCACCGGCTTCCGCCTCGACGGTAGCGGCGTGAAGGATGTAGCTGTTGACGCTAACGCTCCTGTTGAGTACTACAACCTGCAGGGTGTGCGCGTAGCAGAGCCCACCAATGGCATCTATATCCGCCGTCAGGGCAACACCGCCAGCAAAGTGCTCGTAGTAAGATAATCAGCATCTTATCTAAAACAATATCAAGGGCCGCCCCGGCTATGGGGCGGCCCTTTTTGGGTATTGGGGGGGCGGTGATGATGTGATTAGGCAAATTGGAGCTATGATAGTGGCGCTGAGGGCGGAGGGGCGATGCGTGGCTTGGCACGCATATCAGCCGTGAGGCTGATTTTGCCTGGAGGGCAAAACCACGGCGGCCGCGTTAGGGGCTGCTGTGCATTAGCCGGGGGCGGAGCCCCCGGTTGGCGGTGATATCAAGATAAAGTCTGATAGACGACACCTTGCGCTGCGATAGCAATACCTAAATTGCTTATTAGCAATTGAATATGAGGTGTGTTGGCAGGGGCAAGGTGATGTCTTTCAGACTTTTGCGTTGTGGTTGGCTATCCGAGGGCTGCGGCCGTCTCCTGACGGCCTTGCCCCCCGGCTAATGCACAGCAGCGCAAACGCGCTGCCGTGGTTACGGCTTTCAGCCTGAAGTTAGCGGCGGCTCAGAGCCCTCGGCGTTGCTAATCGACGTTTTTGATGTGGGCGCAAAGTATTGCGCCCCTACAAGCGCATTTGTTGACCGCTGTGGTTACGGCTTTTAGCCTGAAGTTAGCGGCGCCTCGTGGGTCGCGGCCTGACGGCGCGGGCGAGGCGTGGGTGGCTCGGAGCATTCGGAGCACACAGAGTACTCGGAGTACTCGGAGCGCTCGGCGGGCGCGGGTGGTGGTGGCGTTGTTAGTGGTGCGGACGCGATGTATCGCGTACCTACCGGTGGAGGGGCGGCGGCCGGCCTCGCTAATTGGTCTTAGTGGTCTTGGGTTTGTTGGGCTTGCGGCGCTTTTGGGGCTTGCGCGAGGATGGGCGGCGG
>JAEDNZ010000200.1 GCA_016302215.1 Muribaculaceae bacterium | reverse complement strand
GCTGCTATCTCGATGAAGCCTTCTTCCTCTGCCTCTTTGGCCATGCGGTCATACATATCAGTCCACTCATAGTTCTCGCCCTCGGCTGCTGCCTTGAGGTTTGACATGGTGTCTTGGATTGAGCCCCCCTCCAGGTATTTGAACCACAGCTTAGCGTGCTCCTTCTCGTTTGCGGCGGTCTCCTCAAAGAGCGCTGCTATCTGCTCGTAGCCGTCTTTTTTGGCGCGTGAGGCATAGTAGGAGTATTTATTACGAGCCATGGACTCGCCTGCAAAAGCCTCCAGGAGGTTTTTCTCTGTTTTGGTGCCTTTTAAGTCTTTCATTGTGTCTTACGGGTTTATTTGTTGTTAGATGTTGGTTCGTGGTTTCTTACTTTGCAAAATTACTAATCACATGCCATCGGTGCAAGCGAATTTATCTATACATTTATAGATATTTTCTATCCTACGACCCGCCTGCTTTTACGGCTACGGCCTCGGCAGCGCCGCCGTGGGGGCGACGCGCCGAGGCCGTGCTATTTTATATCTTTACGATGCCGGATTATTCCTTCTCTCTGTGCGACACGCGTGAGCCTATCACGGCATAGAACAGAATGTAAGCTGCACACAGCAGGGGCACATAGTAGCTCGTGAGATAGCTGCCCGTGAGGTCAACAATCTTGGCTTGCAACGCTACCATCACAGCGCAGCCGAACACCATCGTCATAAAGATGCCCGATGCTGCCGCGGTATATTTGCCCAGGCCCTCTACGGCCATGTTGAAGATACCGCCCCACATCACCGAGGTGCACAGACCCACCAGGATAAAGGCTGCTACTCCGACAGGCACTTCTACCCATATCACGCTCAGATTAGCCCAATCCACGCCCGGCACATTGACCTTCATCGTGTCCGGCGCAAACATACCGAAGGCGATAAGCGCTATCGCCACGGCGGCTGTCGTTCCTACCATCACGCGGCTTGACACCTTGCCGCCGATGGCGCCGCCTATTGAGCGACCGATAAACATCATAAACCAATACACGGCAGCTATCAGCGTGGCCACGCCGGCTGCTACGCCTGCGTCTTGTGTCAGATATTTAATCATATATGTGGGGGTACCCACCTCCACTGACATATACAAGAAGATGGCGAGAGCGCCTAACGCAAAGTGGCGATGCTTCAGCGCGCCGGTCACGAGCTCCGCCTTTACAGGCTCCTGCTTTGGCTCTGACACCTTCGTGAACAGCAGCACCACAAACGCAGCCACAAAGATACCCAGGGCAATATACATCGCCGGTGCGGCATCTACAATGCCCGTCTCCTTGGTCACCTCACCGATGAGTGCGCCTAAGATGATATATACGGCCACGGCTGCTGCGCTATTGAAGGCGCCGCCAATCTGTATCAGCTGGTTGCCGCTGTTGCCGCCACCGCCAAGCACGTTGAGCAACGGGTTCACTACGGTGTTGAGCATACACATACACATACCGCTGATAAACGCGCCGGCGAGATATATCCACATGCTCTCCAGCGTGCCCGACAGTAGCTCCAGGCCCATGCCTATGATACCTACTATCAGCGCTAACAACGCCGTCTTTTTATATCCGAATTTCACTATCAGCATACCTGCCGGGATACCCATCACAAGATAGGCCACAAAATTGGCATAGTTGCCGATTTGAGATTGAAGCTCTGACGCTCCAAACTGGTTTTGCACGATTACCGCCATCGGTGAGCATAGATTGGTCACGAAGGCAATCATGGCAAACAGGGCAATCATCATTATTATCGCTGCCCACTGCTTTGACTTTGTACTCATGGTTTTAATAAAGGATTTGTTTTGAAGAGGTTATTATTTAAAGAGTTAATTTATTATCATTCATGGTATTTATGCTTTATGGCGCACGGCGCTCAGTACTCGCGATTGCCAAAGATGGCAGTGCCTATGCGCACCAGCGTAGAGCCGTGCGCCACTGCTAACTCATAGTCATCGCTCATGCCCATTGACACCGTATCAAAGCCCCGCAGGTCCGGCGCCAGAGCCTTGATGCGCCTATGCAGCGCCGCGATGGCAGCAAAGTCTGCCGCCACGCGCTCCTTATCATCGGTATTCGTGGCCATGCCCATAATGCCGCAGATGTGTGTGGCGCGCAAGCTCTCATAGCGATGCTCGGCAAAATACGCCTCCAACTCACTCGGCAGGAAACCAAACTTTGTCTCCTCCGCTGCTACATGCACCTGCATCAGCACTCGCGTCACCACGCCCGCTGCCGCCGACTGCTCATCGACGATGCGCAGCAGCCGCTCGCTGTCAATGCTCTCTATCAGGCTCACCTTGCCTATCAGACGCTTTACCTTGTTGGTCTGCAAGTGGCCGATGAAATGCCACCGCACATCATCGGGCATCTGACACACCTTATGCTCCAACTCCTGCTCGCGGCTCTCTCCGAAGATACGCTGACCCGCGGCATACGCCTCACGCAGCTTCTCCACAGGGTGAAACTTCGACACCGCCACAAGCTCCACACCCTCCGGTAGGGTGCGATAGATGCGTCGCAGATTGTCGGATATGGTCGTCATCGTGTCAATCTACCACTTTCATCTTATACACGTCCATGACCGGAGTCTCGGCTATCGAGATTATATCATAATCGCCGAGGCTTCCCTTCATGAACGCTTCAAAATTGGCCACGGCGTCTTTAAAGTCTGTAGCCTGGACCAACGTGAGCGAAGCAGTGCGCTTCTCCAATCCCGACTTCTCATCTACAGTGATAAAGCCCACTTTCACCATATACCACTTATCGCCGCCCTCGTTCCACGAGATTTCAGCTATCTTAGTGCGCTTCACTGCCGACACCGAGAAATCACCCGAGATAAACGGGCGCCGCTCCTCGATGATGCGAGCCTCCGCCTCCGTAAACGACAGTGCGTCAATGATATATACTTCGCTTACGTGCCTTGCTGACCCATTATCCTGAGTCTTATCGTAGCTTATCTTACATTCAAACCAAGTTGCCATAAATATATCTTTTTTTCTTTTATTCCGACATACACTTTGTCGCTACAAAGATACAAAAAAACTATCACACCAAAAAATCATATCTCCCTAC